>CAZFDP010000079.1:0-7713 GCA_964518185.1 uncultured Phocaeicola sp.
TTTTTCCAAATCTTCTTCCTTCAGTACAGAAAGAACAAGTTTACCATCGGGAGTATAGTTTGGCATAGCCGAAGTAAGCAAACCGTCCACCAAATTGTTCATTTCCTCTGAAGACAAAACCTGACCCGGTACAATAGCGGCTGCTTTAGCCAACGACAACGCCAAGATACCTTGTACCTCTTCCTTCACCTTACATCCCTTTTCTATAGCCGTATGTACCATATTCTGCACCAATTCCGTAGGATTCAATCCTTCGATACCCGCAGGTATACCATTAATGGCATAACTTCCGCCTCCTAAATCGGTAAGTTCAAAACCTAAATACGACAAATCCTCCAATATACTTTGTAGAACTGGAATCTCGGAAGCCGGGAACTGTACTATATCAGGGAACAGTACACCTTGTGAAGCACCTTGACGGGAAGTTATTTGCGAAAGATAACGATCGTACAGCAAACGAATATGTGCCCGTTGTTGGTCTATAACCATCAAACCCGACTTAACCGATGTAAGAATAAAGCGTCCTTTATACTGATAATGTTGAGAAGCCACTTCGGTTGCAGGAGCCTCTTCCATCTGTTCGTACA
This sequence comes from uncultured Phocaeicola sp., assembly GCA_964518185.1. Classification (GTDB taxonomy): domain Bacteria; phylum Bacteroidota; class Bacteroidia; order Bacteroidales; family Bacteroidaceae; genus Phocaeicola. Next base: position 588 of record CAZFDP010000079.1, read on the forward strand.
ACGTAGGAGTTTCTTGAGCTGCCGGCAATTCTGTGAAGCAATCACCGTCATCAGGATAATTATATGAAGGTTGTGCAGAAGGACGATGTTCCAATCCCTCATACAATTGGTCCCATCCTCGTGTATCCTGCCGAGAATAAGAGGAAGGAGAAGACACAGACGAAGTGTTGAACGGATTATAATCGGGATTGTAACTTGTCTTGGGTGGCTGTATAGCTGTATAAGGAGACGATTCGAATGCTGGAATATCGGGCATTCCCTCCGTATCGAAATCTATGGAAGGAACTTCATTGAACTTTCCCAATGTTTCCTTTACCACAGCTGCCAATATTTGCCAAATGGCCTGTTCGTTTTCAAACTTGATCTCGGTCTTGGTAGGATGTATATTTACATCAATATTAGCAGGATCCACCTCAAAATAAATGAAGTAGGACACCTGTTCACCTACAGGAATCAAACGTTCGTATGCATCCATCACCGCCTTGTGAAAATACGGATGGCGCATATATCGTCCGTTTACAAAGAAGTATTGACGAGCCCCCTTCTTACGAGAAGTCTCCGGACGTCCAACAAAACCTCTTATCTTCACCATGGTAGTATCCACCTCCAACGAAAGCAGTTCCTGATTGATTTTCTTCCCAAACACTCCCATAATACGTTGGCGCAACTGGATAGCCGGCAAATTAAACATTTCCGTTCCATTATGATGTAACGTAAATGCCACTTCTGGATTTACCAGAACAATACGCTCAAACTCAGTCAGGATATTGCTCAATTCTGTCTGATTGGATTTGAGGAATTTACGACGAGCAGGAATATTATAGAAAAGATTCTTGATCTGAAAATTACAGCCTTGGGGACAAGACACCGTTTCCTGGCTATCGACTTTGGAACCAAAGATGCAGATAGCCGTACCCAACTCCTCCCCTTCCATACGCGTGCGGAGTTCCACTTGAGCCACCGCAGCAATGGAAGCCAATGCCTCCCCACGGAAACCCATAGTTTGCAAGGCAAACAAATCAGCCGCCTCACGGATTTTTGATGTAGCATGACGTTCGAAAGCCAAACGAGCATCGGTTTCTGACATTCCCTTACCATCGTCAATCACCTGAATGGATGTCTTTCCTGCATCTGTAACCAATACATCAATATGCTTTGCTCCGGCATCTACAGCATTCTCCACCAACTCCTTAATAACCGAAGCCGGACGCTGAATCACCTCTCCGGCTGCAATCTGATTGGCTACCGAATCAGGGAGCAAACGAATGATATCGCTCATAACTATACTTTTCTAATTTAGAAAGTTAATTCACCGGTTACCAAATAATAAAGCACATAACAAGCAATACCCAATGCCACCAATAAAGCAGCATACGTCAATGGTTTTCGACCACTTTCTTTACGGCGTTTCAGGTGTTTGGTAGCATCCACAAATCTGCCACGGATTCGTTCTTCGGCAGTAGTTTCTTCCGGAGGCAACATTCCCAAATCACGCTTGGCATTCTCTTCAATCTTGGCAAGACGTTCCTTACGCTCGTCTACATAGATATACTGATGATTGAAAGCTCTCGGCTTTTCTGTTTTAAACATTCCCATATCTTATTCCTCCTTCTTCATTTCTTCCTTTTTTACTGATTTATCCTTGAACAGATTCTGGTTAGGTAACGGTGCACCACTTCGTGTACTCTTCTTCAGCAATTGGTCAGCACTCTTGGCTCTCCAATTGAAAATATCTTGTTTGTTCAACGGACGAATGTAGTCAAACCAGGCAAAATTGTCCAATTTCATCTTTTGGGGTGGTAATTGGTCCATAGGATAGAACGTACCTTTGGGTTGGGGAAACATTACCCCCCTTGTTAATTTACGGTTTTCCAAATACATATTCAGTTCACCACCTTCCATCACATTCATACCCATCAGCGTACTATCCTTTTCCATCGGATAATAAATGACATATACCGAACCTATGACGTCTACACGATGCATTTCACCATTAGTGAAATATGCTTTCATATCTTTACCCGTAACCTGATTGTAATTGACTGAATCGAGTTTTTCGACCGACAAAGTCTGGTTATGGATATGTGCCCAATCAATGGTGCTATCATTCATATACACCCTAACTTCTTCGCCCAACAACTGCTGATTGCCGTTCCAAAGGATAGGATCACGATACATGGTCAAGCAACTGTCTTTAGTAGAGAAAACCAAAGAATCACACACCCCCTGCACATCCGGACGGAAAAAACGTACCTTGTGGTAAGCTCTCGTCTCCCGATACATAGTATCCGTATCAAGAAAGAAAGTAAAGAGTTGCAATGTATCACCATGCAGGAACAGACTGTCACCCTGCGAATAATCCACCGCCATGGCGCTATCAGTGGCTATGGCATACTTGGTCAATTCATTGTAATAACAATAATTTCCCGTCAGCATATTCTTGTTGACGGTATCTGTAAAGATAACATTGTCGAACGCTTCCCCAAAACTTTGGTTACGGTCGTAAAACAAACTGTCGCCTGTCAGTTGTTTTCCTTCATTGGTCAATACAGAACGATTCAGTAGCTCGGCCTGCCCCATCATTGTATTATAGAACCCCAATTCCGAATAGATATGGTTGTTGTCACCTTCAATATCCGATGGTCCCACTATGTTGGCAATCTTAGTTGCCGTATTATATCGAAGCGTATCTGAAGTCAATGTAAACTTGGGGTTCACCAATTTCACATCGTAATTGAAAACCGACTGTTTGGTAGCGGGACTGTATTCTCCCCAATCCGAAGTCAACACATTTTCCTCATCCATCAACGTACCACCATCAAAGAAATAACCTAAATTGAACACCCTGTCATAGTTCAAGCTATCGGTCAGCAATGTAGTGGTCTTGTTCTCCATACGCACATTATGGCGCACTTGGGCTATTTGTGTATTTCCATCGTAATACGCATAATCGCCAAACAACTTGAGTGTATCGGCCTGTTCCATACGGAAGTTTCCAAATGCTTCCAGCGAATTGGCCTTTTCATAGAAATACGCTGTATCGCAATACATATAGATACTGTCGTGACGGAATTCCACATCACCTATCAGAATCTGTGCATCGGGATTGTCCTTGTTCTTTTTCAGTATATCCGCATGAAGCAGGAACACCCTACTTTTAGCCGGTCGGGCAGTATTCCGCCGGGGTTGTACTTGTGCCATCATGCAAAAGCCAAACAAGCACAGGACACTTAGTAAAAATATCCTGCGCCTGTCTGTATAGAGTCTGTTTTTTCTTTTCTTATCCAGCATTCTTTTCTAAAGCATTTATTCCTTGATCCATCCGGGATACTTGAAGTCACACTTCACCCAATTTTCATTGATGCGTACATACGTACTCTTTTGTTTTTCCTTAATCCACTTCTGCAATTTTTCCTCACCCAGTTTTTCCTGAACAATGGATTTCAACCGTTGATAATCTTCAGAGATAGTTGCCTTGTGTCCTTCAATACGGTTCTTCAGCTTCACAATGGCACACACTTCCTTACTGTTCTTGTTCAGCATAATGATAGGTTCGGAAATTTCACCGATTTTAAGGTTTTCTACAGCTTTGGCTACTTCTTGCGAAACCATAGCCAAATCCTGCATTTCGAAACGTGCAGTTCCTGTATTGGGATTTACCATCAGACCATGATTGTTACGGGTATCCTTATCCTGAGAGATGTAAGTGGCAGCTTCATCGAAAGTAAACTTCCCTTTACGGATATCATCAGCAATGGAATCCAAACGAAGTGAGGCTGCCTCCAAATCCTTGTCGTCCACTTTCGGTTTGATAAGGATATGGCGATAGCTTACACGGTCGCCTCGTTTTTCGATAAGCTGCGCAATATGGTAACCATATTCGGTCTCGAATACCTTTGATGTCTTATTAGGTTCAGTCAAATTAAATACTACATTAGCAAATTGCGGAACCAATTGTCCACGTCCGGTAAAGCCATATTCACCTCCCTTGCGAGCAGAGCCCGGGTCTTCCGAATAGAAACGTGCCAACATACCGAATGAACTTTCGCCCGATTCAATACGTTCTGTAAAGTCACGCAACTGAGCCTTTACACGATCGATTTCCTCTTGTGGAATCTTTGGTTCCAATGTTACAATCTGTACTTCTACTTGAGTAGGTACATAAGGAATACTATCTTGGGGCAAATTCTTGAAATATCTACGTACTTCAGCAGGCACAATTTTAATGTCACCAATAATCTTACGTTGCATTTGCTGCACCACTTTTCCATTACGGATATTTTCACGAAGCATTTCACGTATTTGTGTAGTAGTCTTATTGAAGTACTCCTCCATTTTCTCTTTCGACCCAATTTGTTCGATATACCAATCTAACTGAGTTTCCACATCTGCAAACACTTCCTGATCAGACGCATAGATACTATCTATTTCCGCCTGGTGGAGGAAAAGTTTCTGAATGGCCAGTTGTTCGGGAATCACACAATAGGGGTCACCATCGAACTTGCGTCCTTCGTACTGAGCGTTCAAACGTTCAGCCTCCACGTCCGATTTCAAAATAGCCTCATCACCTACGACCCAAACCACTTCATCAATCACATTGTTCTGTGCCACAGAGGGAGTGGCGGCCAACAACACTGTCAAGAAGGCGAGCGCCTTGATACACATTAACTTATTCATCTGAATCCAAATAATAATATATAATTCTGTTCCTATCTGAGGCACGGCGGTACAATTCATCCTTCACCTGTTCTATGAAATCCACCCGCTTCAGGTTTATCAATACTTCTTTTATTTCTGCTTTGGCAAAGTCCAACGGCTTTACCTGTCCTTCTCCCTGAAATTCTTCCACATGGAGAAAATAATGATAGGCTGTATCCTTCAGTTCCAGATTCCGGTTCCTGTCCAGATACTTTCCATCCGTCTTCAATTCCTTTACCGGCACCAGCGAAGCCAAATCCTCTACAGGCTTCCACTGATCGTAAAAGTAATCGTAAGTCACCGCATTACGCAGGCTGTACTTTTCCAGTTTCTCAATGGCATCTTGCGTATTCCGTTTGTACCAACGGCGTACATCGGCCAATCCTTGCGAATGTAGGGGCACCTTAATCAGCAATCCCTTGACAATTGGCTTGTCAAGCACAAAGAGCGACTTATTCTGTTCGTAATATGCCTCCACTTCACTATCGGGTATCTCGTTAGCCAACTTTTGTCCCACCAACTCTTCCTGATACACATGCATAATGAGCGCCTTGCGATAATTCTCTACCAAGGCATTAATCTTGTCATTATCGGGAATATTCCCTTCAGCCTTGTCGAAGAGCAATACATCCTCCACCCAAGTCTTGATATAGTGCTCGGCAAAAAGTACGCTGTCTTCTTTCGACTGGTTCAAGGGCATAGCCAAACGTAAGTCCTCTTCATAAAGGAACTTACCGGCCACCTCTACCAAAGGAGTTTTTCCTTTATGGTCATGTTGTTGGGTACATCCCCAAAGCACTGCAGCCATGCAAAATATCCATCCAAAACTTTTCAGTTTTTCCATCACTCATCAAATAGCAGACGAAGATACGGCATTATTCCCTAACTTCCGTCATTATTAACGGTTTTTTTATTCTTTTTGGCTTTCCTCTCTCTTTAATTCCTTTAACCAGTCATCCTTATGAGCCTCTATATAATCGCCAACTACCCTATCGCGGATGTCACGATAATCCTCCGGCTCTTTTTTCAAGACCTTTCCCACCACAAAAGTATATGGCAGTTCTTTTATCGGTTCATACTCCCCACACTTGAACACCAACTTGTCTACATACGGATTTTCCCCTATCTGGTAAAGTCCACATTCCATTCTTGCTCCTTGCGCTCCGGTATTATCTGCCAATGCTTTCCATTCTTCATATTCCATTTTCTTCAGCGATTTCCGTATGCGCTTAGCCTGTTTCTTGTCGATGCAATGCACTACCACTCCTTTATAACGAGGCAAATCCCATTTGTACAATTTCCGATGTTTCTTGAACCAAGCTTCCAAATCGTTTTCGGTATACTTCACCGGAGTGCGATATTTCTTTTCCAGCGATGCCACCAATAAAGCTTCTCGAAGTTCTGTTTCTGAGGGATGCAAGCATGTATTTGTCTTTGCTTCTATCTTGTTACGATACCCACGTTCCATCCACCGAATCACGTGAATGCCTTGTGGGGATAAGAAAGGTTCCGATACCTCACCTTTCTCGAGCGAAGATATACATGCATTCCACTCATCCAGCAAATATACCACCGGCAACCATATTGTTTTTCCGCTATACCCATCCTGCGTATATCGGGCAGCCATCGTTTCAAACGAAGCACCTTCCTGCAAGGCGTTATATACGGAATCCATCCGTTGCTTCTCTTCCTTCTCAACAGGAGTGGATACCTGCTGGGGCAAACGACGGGTTATGGCTGCTATCTTTATCCATTCACAACGTTCTGCCACAGGTTTGGGCCTCGAGGCTACGACCGATGGGGTTAAAGTTTTCCTGCAATGTTCCCACTGCATTTTGAAAGCCGTAAGCGTATCAATGCCCAATGCCTTGGCCAACTCCACCTTGGTACGGAATTCATCCGTGCGTGATAACACAGATTCTCCTTGTGCCCATCCGACGACAGACACAAGGAGACATATCAAAATACCGGTCACCCTACGCGGCATTATACCTTTATATTATTGAGGACGACTGTAGTTAGGCGCCTCACTGGTAATGGCTACATCGTGCGGATGACTTTCGGCCACCCCTGCATTAGTGATGCGGGTAAACTTGGCATTGTGTAACTTTTCAATGTTAGCAGCGCCACAATAACCCATACCGGCACGCAAACCACCTACCAACTGATAAATTACTTCGTACAATGTACCTTTATAAGGAACACGGGCAGCAATACCTTCGGGTACCAACTTCTTGGTTTCGGTTACACCTCCTTGGAAGTAACGGTCGGCCGAACCATGTTCCATAGCTTCCAACGAACCCATACCACGATATGACTTGAACTTACGTCCGTTGAAGATGATGGTATCGCCCGGAGCTTCTTCTGTACCGGCCACCAACGAACCAATCATCACACTATAGCCACCGGCAGCCAAAGCCTTCACCAC
>CAZFDP010000080.1:0-7692 GCA_964518185.1 uncultured Phocaeicola sp.
GCCCTTCTTCAGTTGGTCGCGGGCATCCATATTGAATAAAATATCTTTTGCCATATTCCTTTATTATATTATTCTACTATTGCCAACACATCGCTTTGGCGCATCATCAAATACTTCTTTCCTTCGAACTCGAGTTCAGTTCCTGCATACTTTCCGTAAAGCACTTTGTCACCTACTTTCAAAATCATTTCTTCATCCTTAGAACCGTTACCGGTAGCTACTACTTCACCCTGCAAAGGCTTTTCCTTTGCTGTATCGGGAATAATAATTCCGCCAATTGTCTTTTCTTCGGCTGGTGCCGGTACAATCAGCACTCTATCAGCCAATGGTTTAATGTTCATAAAATCTTTATTTTTTATTGTTATAATTCATTTTCTTGCTATATTGTTCACTATCGAGGTATTATTCTTACTACGAAAAGTATGCCAAAGACCTTTCTTTCCTTATTTTATGACTTTTTGGCAGGAAATATGACAGAAACGAAACAGCCATACAGTTATTTTAAAAAGTACACCCACATTCTATTGACAGTTTTTCCGCATATATTTCAAACAAAACGCCTACTTGGCTGTTCTTCTATTTAGCAAAAACTAAAGTGACATACTATGACAAGAATATGTTTTATTCTCTATTTGTTATGCCTTACGTGGGGCATAAATGCCCAACAACCGGCCAAACACGTTTCCCATCCATTACCCGACAATTGGCTGGAAAATGATGCCATGTTCCAACAGATATTGCCTGTGGACGACCACTGGTGGAAAGTATTCGAAGATGCTACGCTCGATTCGCTTATTGCACTGGCAGTGGAGCAGAATCCTTCTGTCATGATGGCCATTAATCGTATGGATATGGCAAAGGCAAATTGGGGTATGGCTCGGAGTAATCTCTTTCCTGTATTTGATTTAAACGCCGGCTGGACACGTCAACAAACCAGCGGGAATACAGGTACAGGCTCCCCTCAAGGTTGGGAAAGCTATTATCAGGCCTCAGTGGACATGAGTTGGCAAGTAGATGTATTTGGCTCTATCCGATTGAAAGCTAAGGCACAGAAAGAAACCTATGCGGCCTCTCGTGAAGAATACAATGCTACATTAGTAAGTCTTTGCGCCCAAGTAGCTTCAGCTTATTTCAATCTTAGAGAAGTACAGCAAGAGCTCGATGTGCTGCGGAAGAATGCTGCATCACAGAAAGCAGTGGTTAAAATTACCGAAGTGCGCTATAACACCGGTTTGGTATCCAAACTTGATGTAGCACAAGCCAAGTCAGTGTATTACAGTACTCTGGCGTCCATTCCTACAACCGAGGCAAGTGTCATCCAATATATGAATACATTAGCTGTACTTTTAGGATTGTATCCGCAAGAAGTAGTGGATGCTTTAGCTGTACCCCGTCCTTTACCTGATTATATGGAGCCGGTGGGAGTGGGAATGCCCGGTCAACTGCTTCTCCGACGTCCTGACATACGTGCCGCCGAAAGACAAGTCAATACGCAAGCAGCCTTGTGGGGTGCCTCAAAAAAGAATTGGTTACCGGAATTTTTCTTGAATGGCTCATTCGGTTATACCACTCATGATGTGAAGGATATGGGAAAACGTAGAAGCATGACTTGGAGCATCGCTCCTTCCATGACTTGGAACTTATTTAATGGTGGTAAAGAGACCAACGAAGTGCGTCAACAAAGGGCACAATTGGACGAAAGTATCAACCAGTTCAACAATACTGTACTTACAGCTATACAAGAGGTAGAAAATGCTATGAATGCCTATAAAAATTCAATAAAACAGATTGTGGCATGCCGTGAGATGTTCTATCAAGGCAAAGAGGCATTCGACCTCTCGCTCGATCTTTACAAACAAGGACTTTCACCTTTCCAAAATGTACTTGATGCACAACGTTCCCTACTTACTTACGAAAATACTTTGGTAAAAGCCAAAGGATATTCCCTCCTCTGTCTGGTACAGATGTATCAGGCCTTGGGAGGAGGATGGTAATTTTTTATTGATATAATCAAACTGAAATATGAAAAAAGGAATCATCATCGTCATAACCGGTACATTGTTGACCGGTTGTGCAAAGAAAGAAACTTCGAAGGAAGCAGAAGCACTACCTGTAGAAGTGGCAAAACCATTTGTAAAGAACGTAACACTCACCCGTGACTATCCCGGTTATCTTACGGCCGAGACAACCATCGATGTTATGGGGAGAGTCAATGGCACCTTGCTCTCCAAAGGATATGTTTCGGGACAAAGGGTAAAAAAAGGACAGACACTCTTCGTCATTGAACCTACGTTGTATCAAGATGCACTGAAGCAGGCGCAGGCATCCCTCAAAACGGCAAAGGCAGAACTGGAATATGCCCGCAGCAATTACGAGCGTATGAAAGAAGCCATAAAAAGCGATGCCGTTTCGCGCATACAGTTTTTGCAGGCCGAGAGTAATGTTGCTACCTGTGAAGCAGCAGTGAGCAATGCCGAAGCAGCCTTGCAAACAGCGAGTACCAACTTGGGGTATTGTTATGTAAAATCACCCATTGACGGGGTGGCCGATTTGGCGGAATACTCAGAGGGGGCTTACATTAGTGGCGAAGGAAATCCGGTAAAACTTACTACTATATATAAGGACGACCATATGTATGCCTATTTTGACATTTCGGATAATCAATACCTTACCTATGAATTGCTACGCGATGCCAAAACCAAAATACCGGGAAATGCGCATACCGTAACTTTACGTTTAGGAACAGATGGAACCAAAACTTGGCAAGGTAAGTTAGACTACTTGTCGCCCAATGTGAGTCTCTCTACGGGAACCATGCGTCTGAGAGCCGACTTGGAGAATCCGGATGGAGTGCTGAAACCCGGCCTTTATGTCAGTGTAAGCTTGCCTTATGCCACAGCAGGTAATGCTATATTAGTGGACAATGCTTCTATCGGTACCGACCAGTTGGGTAAATTCCTTTATGTGGTGAACGACAGTAATTTGGTAAGCGTACGCCACATACAATTGGGACAATTGATGGAGGGTAACCAACGCATCATTACCTCAGGACTCTCTCCCAATGAACGTTATGTAACCAAAGCACTTCTCAAAGTCCGTCAAGGAATGAAGATTAAACCGATAGTAAAATAAATAGCTTATGTTCTCAAAATTCTTTATCGAACGTCCTATCTTTGCCACTGTATTGGCACTGCTCATTGTAGTGGCAGGGCTTGTCACTCTGAATATGTTGCCTGTGGCGCAATACCCGGACATTACGCCTCCTACAGTACAAGTGAATGCCACTTATCCCGGTGCCAATGCCGAAACCGTAGCGCAAACCGTGGGCATCCCCATTGAACAGCAGGTCAATGGAGTGGATGGCATGCTATATATGAGTTCTACTTCCTCGGCTTCGGGAGCTTATGCACTAACCGTAACTTTCGAGGTAGGTACAGATATTGATATGGCCACCGTTATGGTGCAGAACCGTGTGAGTGTGGCTCTCAATTCCTTGCCCGAGGCAGTGAAACAACAGGGGGTGACAGTACAGAAAAAATCATCCAATATTGTGATGATGCTTACCCTTACAGGCGACAGTATCTACGACGGGCTTTATCTGGCCAATTATGCCAACCTCAACTTGGTAGACCAACTTACCCGTGTGCCGGGTGTGGGAGCTGTAAATGTGATGGGAGCAGGCGACTACTCCATGCGTATTTGGCTCGATCCTGAAGCCATGCGCATCCGCAACCTTAGTGCACAACAAGTATATTCTGCCATTCAGGCACAGAATATGGAAGTGTCGGCCGGTAATGTAGGCCAACCTTTGGGCCATACCGGTAACAATGCTTTTCAGTATACCTTGAATGTAAAAGGACGACTTACTACCCCCGAAGAGTTTGGCGACATCATCCTCCGTGTAGAAGATGGTGGGCGCATTCTACGTCTTAGCGATGTGGCTCGCATCGAACTGGGTAGTCAGAACTACAATGTGGTTTCCCGCCTGAAAGGGCAACCTACGGCAGGTATCGCTGTGTATCAGCTTCCCGGCTCCAATTCCTTGGATGTGGCCAAAGGGGTAAAGGCACGAATGGCCGAACTCTCCGAAACTTTTCCACAAGGAATGGATTACCAAATTACACTCGATACAACCGATGTGGTACACGATTCCATCAGTGAAGTGCTGAAGACCTTTGTCGAAGCTACCATTCTTGTGGTACTGGTAATGTTCCTCTTCCTGCAAAACTGGCGGGCAGTGCTCATTCCTTGTCTTACTATTCCTGTGTCGCTCATCGGCACATTGGCGGTGATGGCAGTTCTTGGCTTTTCCATCAACACCCTGACACTATTCGGATTAATACTCGCCATTGCCATTGTTGTGGACGATGCCATTGTAGTGGTGGAGAATGTTACCCGACTGGCCGACGAATCGGTGGCCAAAGGAGAAAAGATAAACATGCGTAAAATTACCGAAGAGGCGATGACAGAGATAACCGGCCCCATTGTAGGCGTGGTATTGGTACTGCTGGCGGTATTTATTCCTACTACCTTGATAGGTGGCATCTCGGGGCAGCTTTACAAGCAGTTTGCACTGACCATTGCTGCCTCTACCGTACTGAGCGGTTTCAATTCACTCACCCTTTCGCCGGCACTTTGTGCCATTTTGTTACACCCGTCAGAAACAAAGAAACCGAAGTGGCTTGGCTGGTTCGACCGCTTTAACGACTGGATGCAGCACACCTACAACCGCTCAGTAAAGTGGATGTTAGCTCGTCCGGTAGTAGCTATGTCCTCGTTTATAGCTATTTCGGCTGTGGCGTTACTACTTTTTGTAAAGTGGCCCACTACCTTTATGCCCGATGAAGACGACGGATATTTCCTTGTGTCTGTGCAACTTCCGGCAGCTTCATCCCTCGAACGTACCATGGAGGTAGGCAAACAAATTGACGCCATCCTGATGCAATTTCCCGAAATCAAGACTTTTTTGGGAGTGAACGGATTCAGTGTAATGGGAGGGGGCGAACTTCCCAATGCTGCCACTTATTTTGTGGTTCTGAAAGATTGGAAAGAACGTTCCGGAAAGCAGCATACGGCTAAAGCGGTGGTCGACCGTTTCAATGCGCAGGCTTATGTACAGGTACAGGAAGCACAAGTGTTCGGCATCATCCCACCTGTCATTCCCGGCATGGGCAATACGGGAGGCTTGCAGTTCGAACTCGAAGACCGTAAATCCTTGGGAGCCGAAGAATTGCAGAAGGCTGTCAATTCTTTGTTGGCTGCCTATCGCACGGAACCTTCCATTGCGTCACTGAGCAGTATGTATCAAGCTGATGTTCCGCAGTATTACCTCAATATAGACCGTGATAAAGTACAGCTCATGAACCTAGACTTGAATCAGGTGTTTACTACTTTGGCATACTATTTAGGGCAGGCCTATGTAAATGACTTTGTGGAATTTGGCCGTATCTATCAGGTAAAATTGGGAGCAGGTGAAGTGGCTCAGAAGAATATCGATGATGTACTGAAGTTGAGTGTAGAAAATTCGCAGGGCGATATGGTACCTTTCAATAGTTTTACCAAAGTAGAACAGACACTTGGCATGGACCAAATAAACCGATATAATATGTACCAATCAGCTTCTATTACAGCCAATGCTGCTCCCGGGAACAGTTCGGGACAAGCCATTGAGGCGGTAGGCAGTTTAGTAAAAAATCAGTTAGGCAACGAATTCGGTTATGAGTGGACCTCCGTGGCTTATCAGGAAACACAAGCCGGCAATTCTACTGCCATTGTTCTAATAATGGCTTTGTTGGTAGCTTATTTGGTGCTGGCTGCACAATACGAAAGTTGGACCAGCCCTGTAGCCGCTGTCATGGGCTTACCTATTGCTATTTTAGGTGCAATGATTGGCTGTTGGATAATGGGAGTACCAGTAAGCATCTATACCCAAATCGGTATTATCTTGCTCATCGCCCTATCAGCCAAAAATGGTATTTTGATAGTAGAATTTGCACGCGATTATCGTAAGACAGGTAATTCTATTCGCGAGTCTGCCTACGAAGCAGGGCGTGTTCGTCTACGTCCTATTCTAATGACATCATTTACCTTTGTATTAGGTGTAATGCCTCTACTCTTCGCCACTGGAGCTGGCGCTGGCAGCCGTGTAGCATTAGGCGCAGCGGTGGTGTTCGGTATGTTGGTCAATACAATTGTAGCCACGGTATACATTCCCAATTGGTACGAAGTAATGCAAACAGCCGAAGAAAAATGGCTTGCAAAGTCAAATTGAAAAGTCACGACACCTTTGTATCTCTATCCTAAAAAAATACTATCTTTGCACCAAACTACAAAGATATGGATAGTATAAGCAATACATTGGTGTCGTGGTTGCAACAAATGGAAGTGCAACCCGAAAACATAGGAGTGATAACACGTATCATCATGGTAACTTCCATTTTGTTTTTAGCCTGGTTAGCAGAGTTCTTCTGTCGGAAAGTCATTGTTGCTTCCATCAAGAAAGTAACAACCAAAACACAAACTAAATGGGACGATTATCTACTGAACGATAAGGTGTTGGCCAACTTATGTCACATTGTACCTCCTATTGTAATCTATGCATTGATTCCTTTCGCCTTTCAAGGAGAACCGATGGCTTTAGCTTTTGTCCTGAAGTTGTGCGTAGTATACATCACCATTGCAATGACCCGATTAATCTGTTCATTCCTTACTTCACTTTACACCATCAGCAGCGAACATGAAAAATTGAAGGAACGCTCCATGAAAGGCTTCTATCAGATGCTGAAATTAGTAGTAATATGCATTGCCACAATTATTATCATCAGCACACTTATCGACAAGGATCCACTAAACATTTTGGCGGGATTAGGAGCTTCAGCAGCCATCCTTACTTTAGTGTTCAAAGATACCATCATGGGGTTGGTGGCAGGTGTACAGCTCACCGCCAACGATATGCTTCGTCCGGGCGATTGGATTACCATGCCTAAGTTTGGTGCCGATGGTTCTGTGCTCGAAGTGACACTCACTACTGTAAAGATACAAAATTGGGACAAGACCATCACTACCGTACCGCCTTATGCTCTGGTAAACGATTCCTTCCAGAATTGGCGTGGTATGTGGGAGAGTGGTGGCCGTCGTGTTAAACGCTCGCTCAACATCGACATGCACACCGTTCGATTCTGTACACCCGAAGAAATGGAAACCTATCGTAAGGAAGACTGGATGATAGAATTCGAAGCTTCAGGCCAGCAAGAAGTGAATTTGTATGTATTCCGCCATTATGTAGAGTATTACCTACGCCATCATCCCAAGGTGCATCAGGAACTGATGATTATGGTGCGCCAATTGCAACCCACTGCCGAAGGCTTGCCTATCGAACTTTACTTCTTCTCCGATGGCACCACTTGGGTTCCTTATGAGCGCTTACAAGCCGAAGTATTCGACCATCTTTTGGCCATACTCCCTATGTTTGGCCTCAAGGTCTTCCAAAGTCCTACCGGTCTTGATTTACAAATGCTGAAAAAATAAAAACTCTTATAATCATACCTCAACAAACGAAACACATAAATTATCACAGTTATTATACACACAATAATAAGAGTGTTTCACAAATGTATTTTAGGCATGGATTACACGGACAAACATACATAAAAATCTTCGATTTCTATGCCTGTTTAATAAAAATCAAGACCA
>CAZFDP010000081.1:0-7689 GCA_964518185.1 uncultured Phocaeicola sp.
TAATAATCAGCTAGTTACAAAAAGAAAAGCTGAAAGCTGTCAAAGTCAGGAAATACATAAAACCTTTACACCTGGAAAACGGGTTGCCATCTTGTTGAATTTTCTAACGGTAGTGGCACAAATATTAGTGTCGAGACTGGGAAAGATGTTCAGAACCAGAAAATTGCCTTGACCATTTTTCAATGAATATTCCATAAGGTCGGTCTGAACCAATGAGAAATCAGGAGCTTTGCTTCCTGCTTTGATAAAATGTCCTGCCAAAGAAACTGGACTTCCTTTAAAAGTTATTGCCATATATTTCCTTTTAGAATGATATATGGCAATAACAACAAGAATGGATGGAATGTTTATTTCCGTCCTTTATAGATTAAGTATCCTACAACAAGTATACCCACTCCAATGAAAATATAGCCTATTTCATGGCTGTATTTATTAACAGTATCCATCAGTTGGTCTTCGGGAACTACAGATTGAAGATAATAACCAATTGCTGCTAATATGATATTCCAAATGCCAGCTCCCAATGTTGTATAAATCAAGAATGTAGAAAGCTTCATTTTTGCCAATCCTGCAGGAATGGATATGAGTTGGCGTACAGCCGGAATTAATCGTCCTACAAAAGTAGACAATGCTCCGTGCTTTTCAAAATAGGCTTCAGCATGCTTAACCTTATCTTCATCAATTAAACACATATGTCCAAAACGGCTATTAGCAAATTTATACACGATAGGACGGCCTACAAAATATGCCAAATAATAATTAATCAATGCTCCGATATTGGCACCGATTGTGGCAAACAATACAACCAAAAATACATTCAAGTCACTGTTTTCACCAGCAGCCTTATAAGCAGCAGGAGGTACCACCACTTCGGAAGGGAAGGGGATAAACGAACTTTCAATAGTCATTAACAACGTAATAGTCCAATAATTCAAATGGTCAAGACACCATTGTATAAATGTAACAGATTCCATATTTTATCAATTTAAATTATCCAAGTTCAAATTTGCATATCTTTCTTTAATATCCATAATCAGTTTCTGAATCAAATGTCCATTAGGCTTATTCTCATCTAAACCTTCTTTACATAATCTGATGGCTTCCATCAGATAGAGAAGACCACTGTCGTAATCTTCCATTTCAAAATAACTATATGTACATAGTACAATACCTTTCTCCGGAGTCTGTGGAAATTCAGACATAACTTTCTTGCACCATTCTATGACCTTATCATATTGTTTCAAGAAAAAGTAACTGCTGGCTATATTATAAAGGATGTCTTCGCGTTCATCGTATGGGCAAATGTCCTGTGCTTTCTGAAACAGCCCGTTAGCTGTTTCAGAGTCGTTCATTTGAAGGCAAAGTGTTGCCTTTTGTATCATAGCACCACAAAATAATGGATCAAGTTGCAATGCTGCATTAATATATTTCAAACCTTTTTCGGGTATACCCAAATTACAATAACACATGGCTATGTAACTATATATTTCGGACTTTTCATAGTTGGAGGTATGCGGATAATCCTTCAGCCATAAAAGGTAGTATTTGATGGCTACATTAAATATTCCCATGCTTGTATGACATTGGGCCAACATATTATATAAACGCTTTTTGTCTTTCGGTTCAGTATGTAATATCTGCTCATAGATTTTCACCGCCTCTTCATAATTCTCTTCATGCATGTAGCAAAATGCCTTCAACTCACGGGCTTCTTGATTGGTGTAGTCTATAGCCAACGAAAAATCCACGGCTTCGTGTGCTTTCGGATAATCGAACAGTTCCAAATAACATCTGGCAAATCCGTTCCAATATTTGATGGAGTAGGGGTATTCGTCAACACTTTTCTGGAATGCCTGTATTGCATCGGCCGGCTGACCGTTGAGCATGCAGTAATCGCACCATAAATCGCGATATATCTGGCTATTTCCCTGGTTGTATCCTTTACTTTCGATTTTAGACAACCATTTACGGGCATATTTCTTATTGTTGGTGTCCATATAGCAAATAGTAATATCACGTAGAACATTCAAGGATTCACCTTCGGTCTCTGCCAATTCCTGATATACTAGCTCTGCTTCGAAATATTTTTTTTCTTCAATAAGTAGTTCAGCTTTCAAAAACATCACCTCTCGGTCTGCAGGATTTTCAATCTTTCCCAACAATTTATAGGCTTCTTCTTTATTTCCGCTAAAATATAGCTCCCTTACCTTGTAAATTAAAGCATCTGTATTGTTAGGATGAAGTTGGAGAGAATATTCCATTACTTTATCAGCTTCCTCTTCTTTTCCTATATATATATAATAATCAGCTAAGTCAGTCAAATCGTCTGTATCAAAATACAAGTGGGTATGGTTTTTCACCATACCCTCGTATTTTTTTAATAGTTGTATAAATTCCGGTTCTTCAAAATATGAAGAAAGGTCATTTTTCATATATCAATTATTTATTGATTTTACTCCATGTATCTTTCAAAGATACAGTACGGTTAAATATCAAGTGCTCGGGGGTTGATTCCTTGTCTACATTGAAGTAACCTATACGTTGAAATTGTAGATAATCTAATGGCTTGGCATCGGCCAGGAATTTTTCTACATAACATTCAGTCAGTATCTTCAATGAATCCGGATTAATCATTTCCTTCATAGCTTCAAGCGCGTCACAATTTTTGGCCTCACGAATGGCCGCCATTTCATCGCGTGGATTTTCCACTTTCCACAATCGGTCGTACAAACGTACTTCGGCTTTTAAGCAATGATTGCAACTTACCCAATGCAGGGTACCCTTTACTTTACGGCTACTGCCCGGCATACCAGTTTTGGTGTCTGGATCATATTCTGCATATACTTCTACAATGTTGCCTTCTTCGTCTTTTTTGCATCCTGTACATTTTACGATGTATGCATTCTTCAGACGTACTTCTTGTCCCGGTGTCATACGGAAATATTTCTTGGGGGCTTCTTCCATGAAATCTTCACGTTCCATCCACAATTCACGGCTAAATTCAATGAAATGGTTGCCTGCTGATGGATCTTCCGGATTATTGATAGCTTCCATTGACTCCACTTGTCCTTCCGGATAGTTGGTGATGATAAGTTTTACAGGATTGATTACTGCCGAGACACGTGTAGAACGTGCATTGAGGTCTTCGCGTACGGCACTTTCCAACAATGCAAAATCGTTCAATGCATCGTATGTAGTATAACCAATCTTATCTACGAAGTTACGGATGGATTCCGGTGAGTAACCACGACGACGGAACGCACAGAGAGTCGGCATTCGAGGATCATCCCATCCATTCACCAAACCTTCTTTTACAAGGATAAGCAAGTTACGTTTACTCATCAATGTATAGTTCAAGTTTAGTTTGTTAAACTCATACTGACGGGGACGGGTGTCGTCCAAATCTTTTTCTTCTTTAACCCAATCTACAAACAAATCGTAAAGCGGACGGTGGGGGACAAATTCAAGGGTACACAATGAATGTGTCACTCCTTCGAAAAAGTCACTCTGCCCATGAGCAAAATCATACATAGGGTATGCCTTCCAAGTTTCTCCTGTTCTATGATGCGGATGTTTTACCACACGATAGATGATAGGATCACGAAAATGCATATTAGGACTGGCCATATCTATTTTGGCACGAAGTACCATTTTCCCCTCTTCAATTTCACCGCTATTCATCTTTTGGAATAGTTCCAGACTTTCTTTGGATGGACGGTTACGATAAGGGCTTTCAATACCAGGTTGGGTAGGAGTACCCTTCTGTGCAGCTATGTCTTCGGATGACTGTTCGTCGATATAGGCTTTCCCTTCTTTAATCAAACGAATGGCAAAGTCCCATAATTGCTGGAAATAATCTGATGCATAATATTCATTTCCCCATTTGAAACCAAGCCATTGGATATCTTCCTTAATGGCTTCTACATATTCTACATCTTCTTTGGTCGGGTTGGTATCATCGAAACGTAAATTGCATACACCTCCATAACGTGCAGCAATACCAAAATCCAAACAAATGGCTTTGGCATGACCAATGTGTAGATAACCGTTAGGTTCAGGCGGGAATCGAGTCTGTACCCGATTGCCATTCTTACCTTCTTTGAGATCGTTTTCTACCGCTTGTTCAATAAAATTCAGGCTTCTTTTTTCTGTAGCCTCTGCTGTATTCAT
Organism: uncultured Phocaeicola sp.; assembly: GCA_964518185.1. Lineage (GTDB taxonomy): Bacteria > Bacteroidota > Bacteroidia > Bacteroidales > Bacteroidaceae > Phocaeicola. The sequence goes on from CAZFDP010000081.1 coordinate 4,171, forward strand.
TTCAGTCATAGAATATCCTTTTATGTTTTGGAATGCAAAAATACATATTCTTTTTGGGATATACATTATTAAATTGCAATAAAAAATAGTTCGTTACTTCGTTTTTGGTATAATGGAGTCGGAGAACTTATTTTTTCATCTTTACAGAATAGGGGCCTGTTGTTTGTTCTTTTATGAAGATAAAAGCAGAAAATCTCCCAAAAGCAGATCGATTTAAAAGAAATATATTTATAAAATTATAGATTTTTCTCATTTTAAATACGTCAAAATTCAGAAATGTAATTTTTTAAGGGCAAATATGCTTGTTAATATGGTCTTTTTTGTATCTTTGTCAAAAATAAAGTCTGTTGACGATGTTTTTTATGGTATTTGACAAACAAAATGACAGAAAATGCAAAAATATGTTGTATGACATGTTTTTTTATTTGGTCACATCAAAAAAAGCATCGATATTTGCAGCGTTATCCTGAAAACAATCTTTTTACCTTAAAAAAACTAATACCTATTGAAAACTAAAAAGGAGTCTTTGTGAAAAGATTCCTTTTTTATTTATAACAATTCAAGCCCTATTTTTCCTCGTTGTTTTTACCTATATTTTGTTCCAAAAGGAATATTTCTGCATTTATTTACTTTATTTAGTATCTTTATAAAAGGTTAATTGTTAACTTTGCAGTCGAATTACAAGGTGTAACATTAGGATGAATATAAAACATAGTAACTTCATTATATTATTTTTCTTTATGTTGTGTAGCTGTGTACAAACAGTTTATTCACAACAAATACAAGGAGTTGTAACCGATTCGCTTACAAACGAACCATTACCCTATATTTCTATTTATTACGAAGGTAAAGGAGTAGGTGCCATAACCGACATTAATGGCAATTACCGTGTAGAAACAAGAACGGGATGGCATGAACTGACATTTTCAGCTGTTGGCTACATTACTAAAGTGGTAAAAGTTATTCCAGGAAAGACCCAAACGTTGAATGTCAAACTTCGTCCAGACGATGTGTTGTTGCAAGAAGTTGTTGTAAAGCCGAAAAAGGAACGTTATTCGCGAAAGAACAATCCAGCCGTAGAAATGATGAAAAAGGTGATTGCTGCCAAAAAACGTACCCGATTGGAGGAAAATGACTATTACCAATACAACCGTTATCAAAAAATAACTATGGCATTAAACGAGGTAACTCCAGAAATGTTAGAAAAAGGAGTATACAAGAAAATGCCATTCCTCAAAGATCAGATTGAATTATGTGAAGCTACCAACAAACTGATACTTCCTATATCGGTAGACGAAACAGCATCTCAACAAATCTATCGGAAGAATCCCAAAAGTGAGAAGACCATTATTAAAGGAATGAGTTCTACCGGAGTTAACGAACTGTTTGCTACGGGTGATATGCTATCCACTATCTTGAAAGACATTTTTACCGATGTGAACATCTATGATGACGATATTCGCCTTTTACAATATCCATTCATCAGTCCCATATCTTCAAGTGATGCTATTTCTTTTTATAAGTATTACATCATGGATACAACTTATGTGGACCGCGACAAATGTTTTCACTTGTCATTCGTACCCAACAATTCGCAGGACTTTGGATTTACAGGGCATCTCTATATATTGGCCGACTCTACATATAGAGTCAAAAAATGTACTCTGAATCTTCCCAAGAAATCGGGGGTGAACTTTGTTGACAATATGGACATTATTCAAGAATTCGAAGAACTTCCGAACGGAGAATGGGTGTTGAAGACCGATGATATGATAGTAGAAATGACCATAATGAAGGTTATGCAAGGTTTCCAAATCAGACGTACCACCCGATATAGCGATTATGCCTTCGATGAACTGCCCGAACAATTGTTCAAACGTAAAGGTAAAGAGATAAAAGAAGCGGATGCCATGATGCGTGGTGATGATTTTTGGAATCAATATCGACAAGTTCCTCTTTCACAAACAGAAAGTTCAATGGATTTGCTTGTAAAACGCTTGGAACAAATGCCCGGATTCAAGTATGTAATTTTCGTCATGAAGGCTTTCATTGAAAACTTTGTGGAAACAGGAACAAAAGACCATCCAAGTAAAGTCGATATAGGTCCTATCAACACTATGATTTCAAGCAACTATATTGATGGTATGCGATTGAGAGCCAGTGCACAAACAACGGCTAACTTGAACCCCCATCTATTCTTAAAAGGATATTATGCTTATGGTTTCAAGGATCATCGTTCCAAAGGTATGGCTGAAGTGGAATATTCTTTCAGCAAGAAAGAATATCTGCCACGTGAATTCCCGAAACATTCCGTAACAGGTACATTCATGTACGATGTAATGGCACCTACTGATAAATTCTTGAAGACCGACAAGGATAATGTGTTCACATCATTCAAAACAACTACTGTAGACCAAATGATGTATGTTCGAAATGTTGCTTTAAAGTATGAACGCGAAACAGAATATGGTTTCAAGACAACCGTTGAATTGAAAAATACCAACGATGAACCGACCGGCAAATTAGTCTATATGCGTAATGATGCCGCACAAACCATTGTACCCGACATTACAACAACCGAAGCATCGCTTACTTTACGTTATGCACCGGGAGAAACGTTCATCAACACCAAACAACGTCGTATACCAGTATCGTTCGATGCACCGGTCTTTACGCTTTCACATACCACCGGTTTCAAAGGTGTACTCGGAGGTGACTATAATTACAACTTCACAGAATTAGGAATATACAAACGTTTCTGGTTCTCATCTTGGGGAAAGATTGATTGTTATGTAAAGGGTGGAGCACAATGGAATAAGGTGCCGTTCCCGCTACTCATTATGCCGGCAGCCAACTTGTCGTACATTCTTCAGCGCGAAACATTTAACCTTATCAACAATATGGAGTTCTTGAATGACCGTTATGCATCACTCGATGTTACATGGGACTTGAACGGAAAAATATTCAATCGTATTCCTCTACTGAAGAAACTTAAATGGCGTGAAGCTGTTGGCTTTAAGATGCTCTACGGACAGTTGACCGATAAGAACAATCCATTCTTGAATCCCAATGATGGCGATTTGTTTGTATTCCCAATGCGCGATGGACATTATACCAGCTTCGTAATGGACAAGAACAAACCATACATGGAATGGTTTGTAGGAGTACATAACATTTTCAAGATTCTACATATAGATTATGTACGCCGTGTAAACTATAAGTATCATCCCGATGTCAACAAATGGGGTATACGCTTCATGGTAATGATGACATTCTAAAAAACAATATCCACGAAACGTTTTCCAGAATATAGAAAACGTCGTTTTGTAAGTCGTAACTCATCGTTTTACGCATTGCAAAACGACGTTTTACTATTTCTGATAAGCATGAAAGGAAATAAATACAAAAAAGAAGTCAAGGATTATTTGCCCGTTTATATCAGAATGTTATCAAAAAACATTATATTTGCCCAATAAAATACATAATTATGGCACAACCTTTAGCAGAGCGTCTGCGCCC
>CAZFDP010000082.1:0-7589 GCA_964518185.1 uncultured Phocaeicola sp.
CGGATAAATTTAATGTAAACATACACTAAAAACCGTGTTAATCCGTGTAATCCGTACCTAAAATATATTTATGACACAGCCTCTTTTTTATTTCCTCTTTGTAGTGGATATCTTCTAAGCCATTTGGCCACCCACAATATCAAGCAATTCATTGGTAATGGCTTGCTGACGGGTTTTATTATACATTACAGTCAGTTCCTGAAGCAGATCATTGGCATTGTCGGTAGCTATCTGCATGGCCATGGTACGTGCAGCATGTTCCGAAGCATTCGAGTCGAGCAATACGGTAAACAACTTTAATCTGAGTACTTTAGGCAATAGAGCTTCTATCAATTCTCCTTCAGAGGGTTCTAAAATGTAATCAGCGGCAACCGGATGTTCTTCATCAGCAACCTGACTTAGGTCAATGGGCAAATACGTTTCGCGCATCAGCACTTGCGAGGCAGTACTCTTGAGGTGATGGTACAACAAGATTACTTGGTCAATTTCTTTCTTGACATACATTTGCATCAACGACTGGGCCAGGTTGGCTGCTTCTTGAAACGATGGTTTTCCTGCCATTTCCTGGAAATCGCCTTCGGCTTTATATCCCATCTTTCCGATGGCATCGGCTACTTTTTTTCCTATGGGATACAATTTGATGTTCTCATGTCCCAAATGAGTATACTCTTGAAGTACCTCTGTAAACTGACGGATAATATTGGAATTGAATCCGCCACAAAGGCTGGAGTTGGACGAGAATACCACGATGGCTATCCGTTTGATTTCGCATTTGGCGGTGAAGGGAGATTCCAATTCGGGGCTGCCGGCCAATAAGTTGGTCAGCAACCCATGCAGCCGTTCTTCATATGGAAGCATATTCCCTATGGCCGCCTGTGCCTTGTGGAGTTTGGCGGATGCCACCATCTTCATAGCCGAAGTAATTTTCTGTGTATTCTGGACAGTGGCTATTCTTCCCTTGACTTCTTTCAGTGATGCCATAACGTTTACTTGTTTTTATAGGTCATTGCTATGTCGGCCGCTACCTTTTCGATGAGGGCAGTCACTTCATCGTTAATGTTACCCGAAGCCAATACATCCACTATTTCGTTACGGTAGTTATTGCGCAATTGTTCCAAAAAGAGTTCCTGAAACTCAGCTACTTTTTTCAATGGTACATCGCGAAGCAAGCCATGAATGCCACAATATAGTATGGCTATTTGTTCGCCTACAGGCATGGGGCTATATTGAGGCTGAATCAATAATTTGTTATTCTTTCTACCTCTGTCGATGGCCATGGCAGTTACGGCATCCATATCACTGCTGAACTTGGAGAATGCTTCCAACTCACGATATTGTGCCTGGTCTATTTTCAGTGTACCTGCCACTTTCTTCATGCTCTTGATTTGGGCGCTACCACCTACACGTGATACAGAGATACCTACGTTAATGGCCGGACGGAAACCTTGGTTAAACAAGTCGGTTTCCAAGAATATCTGTCCGTCGGTAATAGAGATTACATTTGTAGGAATGTAAGCCGATACGTCTCCCGCCTGTGTTTCGATGATGGGAAGAGCTGTAAGCGACCCTCCACCCTTCACTTTTCCTTTCAAGCTTTCGGGCAAATCGTTCATCTGTTCGGCCACCTCCTGTTGGTTGATGATTTTAGCGGCACGTTCCAATAAGCGGGAGTGCAAATAGAAAATATCTCCAGGATAGGCTTCACGTCCTGATGGGCGACGAAGGATGAGTGATACCTCGCGATAAGCTACCGCCTGTTTGGACAAGTCATCGTATACCACCAATGCATCACGTCCTGTATCGCGGAAATATTCGCCGATGGCAGCTCCGGCAAAAGGTGCAAAATATTGCATGGCGGCAGGGTCGGCAGCAGTAGCAGCTACAACTATGGTGTAGTCCATAGCACCCTTTTCCTTCAATGTATTCACAATATTGGCCACCGTAGAACCTTTCTGTCCTACCGCTACATAGATACAATATACCGGTTTCCCTGCTTCGTATGCTGCTTTCTGGTTGATGATGGTATCGATAGCAATGGCTGTCTTTCCCGTTTGTCGGTCACCGATAATCAGCTCTCGTTGTCCGCGTCCAATGGGAATCATGGCATCTACCGATTTCAATCCCGTTTGCAGAGGTTGGTTTACTGGTTGGCGGAAGATTACTCCCGGTGCCTTTCTTTCGAGCGGCATTTCATGGAGTTCACCTCCTATCATTCCCCGACCGTCGAGCGGTTCCCCTGTAGGGTCGATAACACGTCCCAACATGCTTTCTCCTACCTTGATGGAAGCAATTCGTTTGGTGCGTTTCACCACCATACCTTCCTTGATTTGGTCGGTTGGTCCCAAGAGTACGGCTCCCACATTGTCTTCTTCTAAGTTCATCACAATGGCTTTGATTCCATTGTCGAATTCCAGAAGTTCATTGGCTTCGGCATTGAGCAAACCATAGATTCGCACTACACCGTCGCTTACCTGTAGCACCGTACCCACTTCTTCGAACTGAAGCGATGTGTCAATGTCCTTCAGTTGTTGCAATAACACTTCGGACACTTCGCTTGGTCGTATATTTTCAGACATAATTCTAATTGATAATTGATTTTAAGAATTGGTTGTTATACAATTCTTCGATTCTTTTCTATAAACTGCTGCTTGATTCTCCTTATCTGGTTGGCTACACTGGCATCGAGTCTGTATGTCCCTATTTCGAAGATGAATCCTCCTTCGATAGAAGGGTCTACTTTTGTCGAGAATTCGGCTGAACCTCCCTTGTGGTCGACTACAATCTTTCGGATGCGTTCCACCTCTTTGAGTGCCATTGGTACAGCGGTTGTCAACTTGCCTATGCTGATGTTTTCCTGTTTTCTGTACAGTGCTATGTAGTTGCGTATCATGGCAGGCAGATATTTCTCCCTGCGTTGTTGCATTACCAGTTGGAAGAAACGTAGCAGTTGTTTGGCCACCTTCCCACCCGATGCTGCTTCCAGTACGTTGACTTTTTCTACCTGAGGCAGTACAGGATTCTCCAAGGCTACCTTTAGCTCGGGTACTTCCCTAAGACTCCTTTCCAATGTCAAAGCCTGTTGATACACGACATATTCTACCTTCGCTTCGTTAGCGTAGGCTAATAATGCCTTGGCATATCGCATAGATATTACACCTGTATACATAACTATCTGTTATTAGTTCCAGTCAATTCATCGAGCATTCGGTCAATCATTTCCATCTGCTCCTTTTCGCTGTCGAGGTTCTTCCGCAACACTTTTTCGGCAATGTCTACTGAAAGAACGGCTACTTGTCGGCGAATGTCACGGATGGCATCCTCTTTTTCCACCTGAATTTGGTGGCGGACTTCCTCCAGCATTTTTTCGCCTTCCATACGTGCCTGTTCCTTCGCTTCGCGCACAATGCGTTCGCGTGTGGCGGCCGCCTCTTTCAAAATCAGGTTCTGTTCTTCGTGAGCCTTAGCCAGAATAGTTTCACCTTCGGCCTTGATGTGGGCCAATTGTTCGTTTGCTTCCTTGGCTATCACCAGCGAGTGGTCAATGTATTCCTTACGTTCGTTCACCATCTTTGTGATAATGGGAAAACCGAACTTGGCCAATACAAAGAACACGATGCCGAATGAAAGCACCATCCAAAAAAGCAAACCACTATCGGGCATTAACAATGACATAAGCCTTTCCGATTAGAGAGCCAAGAAACAAACTACGATGGCAAACAAGGCCACACCTTCTACCAAAGCAGCAATGATAATCATACTCATACGGATATCACCGGCTGCTTCTGGCTGACGAGCAATGGCTTCCATAGCCGAACCACCGATTTTACCGATACCCAAACCTGCACCGACAACTGCGATAGCTGCACCAAGTGCTGCACCTAATTTACCTAAACCTGCGCCGGCTGCTGCCTGCAATAACATTGTTGATAGTAACATAATCTTTCTTTTTATGGTTTATATTTATTAATTCTTATTTTTTTCACTTGTATGATGTGCCTCTACTCTTGACATGCCGATGAACACCGCCGAAAGCATGGTGAATACATAGGCTTGAATAAAGGCTACCAATACCTCCACACAATTCATGAAGATGCTGAAAAGTACCGAAACTACTGTCATGGTTCTACTGATAACTGGTCCCATACTGGCCGTAACAAATATGATACTGGTCAGCGCCAAAATGATGGAATGTCCCGCCATGATATTGGCAAACAGACGAATCATCAAGGCAAACGGTTTGGTGAAGATACCAAAAAGTTCGATGGCCGGCATAATGGGGATGGGACATTTGAGCCAAGTAGGTACTTCGGGCCAAAGGATTTCTTTCCAATACTCCTTGGTTCCAAACAGATTGACAGCCAAGAATGTACACAAAGCCATCACCATAGTCGCTGCAATATTTCCCGTCACGTTTCCGCCGCCAGGGAATACAGGTATCAACCCCATCAGATTATTGATAAAGATAAAAAAGAAAGCAGTGAGAAGATAGGGAGAATACTTCTTGTAATCCTTTCCTACACAACTTTTTATGACATCCTCTTCTATCATCATGATGAACATTTCCATAAAGCCTACAAACCCTTTGGGAGCAGGACTATCGGGACCTCTCCGCTTGTACCATCGGGCTACAAACAGAATCACTCCCATCACTACTAAACTATTGATGAACAATGACAATACAGTCTTGGTGATGGAGAGGTCGAACGGACGGACTTCCTCGCCTTGGGCATTTACTTCCACTATCCTTCCTTCATATATACCTTCTGTGGCTATCTTGAAGCCTTTGTAGGTCTCCCCTTCTGCATGTAACAGATGCGATGACGAAAATACATGCCATCCTGTTTCACTACTATATATAATAATAGGTAATGAAAGGGTGATGTGTGTATCTCCCCATGTGGTGATGTGCCATTCGTAGGAATCCTGAATGTGGTGGAATACAATTTCCTTTGCATCCACTTGACCTTCTTCTGTATGTCCTGCTTTCAGTGGCAATGCCACCATGAGGCATAGAAAGATACCTACTATGAACTTCAATCTATTCATTTTATTCTTTATTTTCTATATAACTGTTTCTTCTTGTTGTTCTCGAACTTCATGAAGAAAGCACTTTCGAATATCATACTAACTATATAGAACAAGAAGAAAGTCAGGAAAAACTCCGTCTTCTGTTCTTTGATATGTACCGCATAAAACAACAAGATACCCATCGAAAAAAACATTTTAATGCCTTTCATGGCTAAGTATATATATTGTTGTTTCTGAGGTGCATATAACCGGCAAGCATCGAACATGTAAATGTAGAACCAGCCGAATATGTAAAAAAACACGGGTATGAACGGATACCATTCAAAATACCACTTGGGAAACCCTATGCGCAATACCAGCCCCACTATCCAAGCTGCAGCCACCATATACAGGGTGTACCAAGTTAGAAATAATTTTTGGGTAAGCGATATACTCATGAATATATTCCTTGTTAAGTTTCTATACAAGCGGATATCACGTTCTTGTTCACCTCTACAAAACCGCCTTTGATGGCTATCTCGACAGTGTTTCCTTCTTGTTGGCACATAATGTTACCTGCATGGAGCAACGAGATGATAGGAGCATGCAAAGGTAATACGGCAAAGCTTCCATTGGCACCCGGAAACTTGGCGCCTTCCACTTTCCCTTGAAAGACTATACCTTCGGGTGTGGCTACGGTCATATCCAATAATTCTTTCATCTTCTATTAGTTACCTTTAGCAGATTCAAGTAATTTCTTACCCTTTTCTATGGCTTCTTCGATGGTTCCCACATTCAAGAAAGCCTGTTCGGGCAAGTAATCCACTTCACCGTCCAGAATCATCTTGAATCCCTTAATGGTATCTTCAATGTTTACCATTACCCCCGGTACGCCGGTAAATTGTTCGGCTACAGAGAAGGGTTGTGATAAGAAGCGTTGTACTCTACGTGCACGGTTTACTGTCTGTCGGTCTTCGTCACTCAATTCGTCCATACCCAAGATGGAAATGATGTCCTGCAATTCTTTGTTACGTTGAAGAATCTGCTTCACTCGTTGGGCGGTATCATAATGTTCCTGTCCTACAATGTTGGGGTCAAGGATACGCGAAGTAGAATCGAGTGGATCAACCGCCGGATAAATACCCAATTCAGTAATTTTTCGACTCAGTACGGTAGTGGCATCCAAGTGCGTGAAAGTTGTAGCCGGTGCCGGGTCGGTCAAGTCATCGGCAGGTACATAAACGGCTTGTACCGAAGTGATAGAGCCGTTCTTGGTTGATGTGATTCGCTCCTGCATCTTTCCCATTTCTGTTGCCAATGTAGGTTGGTATCCCACGGCTGATGGCATACGCCCCAACAGAGCCGATACTTCCGAACCTGCTTGGGTGAAACGGAAGATGTTGTCGATGAAGAACAGAATATCGCGCGAACCTTCCCCTTCCTTCTGGTCGCGGAAAGATTCGGCTACGGTCAAGCCTGACAAGGCAATGGAAGAACGTGCGCCGGGAGGCTCATTCATCTGTCCGTATACCAATGTGGCTTGCGATTTTTCCACTTCCTTATAATCTACTTTGGAGAGGTCCCAATGTCCTTCTTCCATGCTTTTCTTGAATTCTTCTCCATAGCGTATAACTCCCGATTCAATCATTTCGCGTAGCAGGTCATTTCCCTCGCGGGTACGTTCACCTACTCCTGCAAATACAGAGAACCCGTTATGTTTCTTGGCGATGTTGTTAATCAGTTCCATGATGAGCACAGTCTTTCCTACCCCTGCACCACCAAACAAACCGATTTTACCCCCTTTGGAGTATGGCTCCAGCAAGTCGATGACCTTGATACCTGTATAGAGTACTTCCTGCGATGTGGAAAGTTCCTCGAACTTGGGCGGTTCACGATGGATGGGGTATGCTCCCTCCTTATCGAGTTCTTTCATGCCATCTACGGCTTCGCCTACTACATTCATCAGTCGGCCTTTGATTTGTGCGCCTACGGGCATGGTGATGGGCTTTCCTGTGAGCAGCACTTCCATTCCTCTGCGCAACCCGTCGGTACTGTCCATGGCTACTGTGCGTACAGTGTCTTCGCCTATATGCTGTTGTACTTCTACCACCAGTATGCGTCCATCGTCACGTTTAATGGTGAGGGCATCGTGAATACTGGGCAATACAAGGGCTGCATCTGCTTCGTGCCCTTCAAAATAGACATCGACCACGGGGCCGATTACCTGAGAAATATGTCCAATGGATTGTGACATAAGCTATATCTTTATTAATAGTTCTTTTCTAAAACAAAAAAAGCTGTGTGCTTGTTTTTAACACACAGCAAAGATAGAATATAATTTGTTTAGTTCAAATTAAAACATCTTCATTTTTTATAAAATGAGCGCTTTTGTATAAATATTGATGATTTTTTGAACATTATTCATTTACATACATACCTTCTCGAGATAAAATCTTTTTCAAATTGGCTACTCCTAAAGCTACAATGGCGGTTACTACCGAAGTGTGTTCCATGTATTCAGGAATGCTTTTAGGAATGTTCTAAAAATTAATTAACTGGCAGTCAGACTTTTCTGACGATAA
>CAZFDP010000083.1:0-7255 GCA_964518185.1 uncultured Phocaeicola sp.
GTAAGTAAAGAATGGCTTTACCCAAAAGCGGACGTTCGTTTTGCGAACGTCCGCTTTTATCAATTGTTTCAAAACAATATTACTTCTTGGTTACAGTACAATACAATTTGTCCAAAATAGAACGAGTCAAATACAATTTAACTTCGTATGTACCGGCTTCAGCAATTGATAAGTTACCACCACCTCTTACAAGTTCTTCAAAGGTTCCACCGAAGTCGATTTCCCATGCCTTGTTTGCACGGAACTTAAATTCACCGGCAACCAAATCGCCTGTATATACCCAAGCTTCGGTTTCATTGTCATATGTCATTTCGAAATCAGTTCCCCAGCTTGTATCTCCAGTTGCTGCACCAATGATGCTCCATGCAGTTTCTGTAAGAGTCAATGAAGCTGTAGTTAAGTCGGCTTTAATGTAGTAGAAACCGTTGGCCGGTGCACAGATGTTGTCTTCTCCTGTAATACCTTCACTAAATGTTGTGAATGAACCGTAATTCCATTGTGGGTCCCAATCACTTTCACGGTCGCCTACAAACTTGAAGCCATTGGTTGTCAGATAAGCGAAGCCATCGTAAACGCCATCAAAGTTAGGGCTCCAAACTGCTGGTGCTGTAGCCGGATTCCATTTGGGATCGCCTGGTACATAGATGTATTCGCTGAAGTTCAATTTCTCAATCTTATATGTATATTCCAACATGTTGATAGTCATCTTAACGAATTTGGCATCCCCATCAACAACTACGTTGAACGAACCAGCGTCTGATAATTCTGAACGACGTGCTAATTGACCTTCCGTCCCGTTTTTGCCATCGCCTTCTGCACATCCGAATACATACGACCAATCGTCTGCATGTTCCACAGAAACGTCATCAGTAACAGCAAACCAGTTTTCACCTTCTGTTACGGGGAAAACGATAGTAAATACAGGGTCATCGTATACATCCTTACCACTATGGTTGAATTTCAAAGTAGTACAAGCCGGATTCCATTCGCTTGGAGCACCAATGATATAATGATTGGTCGAAATAACCGGAGCTTCGGGAGTAGCTTTTAATTCAATGGTTGTAGAAGCCTTCAATGTTTCATCGCCAATAGCAATGTAAGCGTCTACAGTTGCAGGCATGGTGCGTTCTGTAGGTCGACGGCCGTTCAAAGCAATAACCAAAGTTTCGTATTCTTTGGTGTCAACGTTACCATTCATGTCGACCGGTAAATCATTACCGCTAATGGTTAATTTATATCCTGTTACGGTTGCGCCTTCGGGCATAGTTACAGAAGGAGTGAATGCTGTAACCGTTTCGCCTTCGTAAGTGGCGAAATCTATTGAAGCGCCAGCTGTAGCAGATAAAGAAACGCCTATGGCTTCTTCTTGTTCAAAACCTTGTGGTTCTGCCCAGTCTGCAAAGTCTTCTGTACAAGCGGTAAATGCTGTAGCAAGAAGAGCAAAGGCATATAATGCTATTTTTTTCATATTTTCTTATTTTTATAGTTTCAAATTCAAGCGGGAGCAGCTGTGGCTGCCCCACTCTATTTTAATTTATTTTGCAAAGAAATGATAGTAACCATCAATATCGTTGAAGATGACACGGTAATTACCTGCTGCTACAGGAATGTTAGCACCGTTATTAGTACCCCAACCAAATGGAAAAGCAGTAGCGCCCCAATTGGGTGACCATCCATCGTATAAGAACTTGGCTGTAGTATCACCGCCGGTTGCATCCAAATCATAATACCATACATGATTAACAACACCTTCTACCGTTGTAACAGGATTCATCATAGTTTCTGTACCCCAGCCATTGAAATCGCCTGAAATCATAATATGATCGTATTCTTTTACAGCATCGACTTCTGTTATGGTTAATACATCATTCTTTGTATCAAGGTCAAGTCTATAATAACCAGATTTGGTTACTTTGAAGTCACCAGAACCACCATCATTCTTAACTGGGCTATCAATGCTATTGTTAGCAGAAGAGCCCCATTGGTCGGCCCATTGTCCTGGAGTCTTAACAAGCTTGAATCCTCCACCTTCAGGGAAGTAGCCTGTATAAGTTAATGGACCTTGACCAGTTACTGCATCGTAAACACCACCTTCAACTGGTGACATTGGGAATACAGCAACACCAACTTCACTACCCCAGCTACCATCACCAATGCATCCACCAATCAGATACCATAATTCAGGATCTGCAGCTGTCAAAGCAACATAATATGGCTGTACTTTTAACTCAATTACATTTGAAAAACACTCATAACCAGAAGCCAGAATGGCACGTGAACGAACATAAAGACTTACACCGTCAGCAGGTACATCTGCATCACTTTCATAACCAGCTAACTTAATGATATTACGGTTTACAGCTGTTGCATCCATTGACAATGCACATGTAGTAAATGAACCATCCAACTCTACATAGGTTGCATCGTCTGCTTCAACGGAAGTAGCTTCGTTCCATTCGTTGGTCAATGACATCTGAGTATAATACATTACTGCGGCTGTATAACCATAGTCAGGTTGTTGGCATGTCAATGAAATACTGCTTGTTTGTTCCAAATCATACAGATTACCTGCCAAAGCAGGAGTATTTAATTGGAAAGTAGTAGGCTGCTGAACAACTGGATTTGAATCGTTGTCATCTTCACAAGCGGTAAAAGTCAACATGCTTGCGAAGGCCAAAGCCAATATATTTATTTTTTTCATAATAATCATTTGTTTAATTGATTAATAACCATCGTTCTGTTTCAAGTTCGGATTGTTGGTCAAGTCATTTTCGGGTATACCAAAAATAGACTTGGTAACATCAAATTGTGCACCTTCGGCTGTTCCGCCCATCCATTCCCACTTGTAACCGGCTTGTCCTGCATATTTGCCAAAACGAACTAAATCCATGCGACGACGGCCTTCGAACCAGAATTCACGTGACCATTCATCACAAATATCATCCAAAGAATAAGTGCTCTTTACAGGAGCATTGGCACGATTACGAAGAGCATCAATCATGTCTTTTGCTTTAGTGTTAACACCATCTTTACGAGTTGATGCTTCAGCATATGTCAAATAGGCTTCTGCAATACGCATAAAGGGAAGGTCAGTATTTACAAAATCAATAACTGCATTTGCTTGACCATCCGAACGAACATTGCGGAACTTTACACAAGCAAATCCGGCATCCGCATCAGATTCGTCTTCAATAACACGAGTATATCCCTTACCATAGAACAATGCACGGTCATCATTGGCTGCAGCAATCATTTCCGCAAGATTGTCTGTTTGAGGAGCATCACTTGAAAAGAACTTATCCAACAAACTACCACGAACGCGAGTACATTTACCCCAGCTGCAATTCGTTCCAGAAGGTATAACTGCGTCCATAGCCGCACTATAAGTAGAAAGAATCAAGAAATTGGTCCCTCCATAACTTTTAGTTTCCACACCATCGAACAAGGCAGGGAAAATGTTTTCGTATTGTGCACCATTTGTATCGTTGTCTGCTAAGAAAAGCATTTGGTATGCTGAATATTTCTCGCCTGTACTTGGATTGGTAGTTCCTTCTGTATGCAATTTGTAATAACCGTTTTTAATAACTTTGTCTGCATAGTCCATGGCATTTTCCCATTGAGCAGTACCAGTATAAACTTCAGCATTCAAATAAAGACGTGCCAACAAGTTCCATGCAGCCACTTTATCTACACGCCCGTAAGAATTTTGACCAGGCTCAGCCATAACTTTAGCACATTCCAATAACTCATTTTCAATGTATGTAAAGTATTGCGAACGGGTATAACGTTCAGGCTTTTCAGTTGTTACAACTTCTGTAAAGGCTGCATTACCAAACAAATCCATTACATAATAATAATTCAGAGCACGGATAAATCGTACTTCCGCACGTTGCATGGCTGTCTCTGCTGTACCATCTTCAGGAACTTGTTCCAAATAGAAGTTACATAATGTGATGGTAAAAAACAAACGATAATATAAACCGTTAGAAAAAGCGGCACTTGCTCCATAAGTATTATGAAGCATTTCTTCAATGCCGGTATCTGTTGTCCAAACCCAATGACCTTCGTCTGTTGTCAATTCATTCAAGTTCCAAGCCATACGGAAAAAGTCTGAACGACCTTCATCCATATCTTCAATATCACCATTGCCTGAAGCACCAGTTTGTCCTGTCAAAGCAAAGCTACCATATATTTTATTAAAAAGAGCAGCTTGGTCCAATACCATTGTTTGTTGTGGATTGATTGGATCTACATCCAAATCATTTACACAAGAAGTGGTATTCAACGTCAACGCTATAGCAGCTACCGCTGTAAGTGATTTTATATAATTCAATTTCATATCAGTTCTTCTTTAATGATTAGAAATTAAGGCTGAGACCTACGATACCTACGAATGGACGAGGATAGATACTGCCATCATATCCGCCACTGATTTCCGGGTCAAGGCCTTTATATTTAGTAATAGTAAACACGTTTTGTGCTGTCAGATATGCACGTCCGCTGATGTTTGCGCCAAAGAGTTTTTCGAAGCTATAACCCAAAGTGATATTGTCACATTTCAAGAATGAAGCATTCTGAATGAAGTAATCAGACAAAGCATCGTTGCTGGTCACATTCTGATAATTCTTAGCCAATACCATTTCCGGTACATTATGCCATGCCTTACCCGAATAAATACCAGAAACTGACATATTTGAACGTCCACATTCTACGGCATTATATGCGTAGTTATTCAAGCTAGCACGCATAGAGAAACTGAAGTCCCAATTCTTATAAAGAACTTTTGAAGTCAAGCCCATCAAAACATCTGCATCCGATTTCTTGTAGAAATAACGGTCATTGTCATTGATAATACCATTACCATCGCGGTCTACAAATTCACCTTGAATAGGTTGTCCGTTTTCGTCGTATACTTGCTGGAATGTATAATATGCTGAAACAGGTTCACCTTCGGCCCACGCCTTTATACCGTTAGAACCAGAGTCACCTACAGCAATACCGCCATGACGGATAATATAACGGTCGCCCGTGCTTTCTACCAATTCATCAATTTGGTTAGCATTATGCGTTAAGTTGAAGCCCAATTCCCAACTCAAATCTTTTTGTTGAATAGCTCTCCAAGTTGCTGCAAATTCAAAACCTTGATTATGCAAAGAACCGATGTTGCTACTTACTTTATTCTTAAAGTTGGTACCTGCCGCTACATATACCGTATTGATAAGATCGGTTGTCTTACGATAATAATAGTCAAAGTTGGCGGTCAAACGATTATTCCAGAATCCCAAATCAACCCCAACGTTATAAGTTGTAGTCTTTTCCCAAGTCAAATCGTTATTATATGCATCAGGACGATAAGTTGTGCCATTACCTAACAAAGGATAATAAGCACCAGTATTATTCGGAGTATATGATGCGAAATAAGTATAATCGCCAATACCTTCTTGTTGGCCTGTAATACCATAACCTGCACGGAACTTAAAGTCAGAAATAGCTTCTACATCACGTAAGAAAGCTTCTTCGTTAATTTTCCACGCAAATGCGACAGATGGGAACAATCCCCAACGATTATCTTCTGAGAAGCGTGAAGAACCATCATTACGTAGCGTGAAAGTAAACAAATAACGATTCAATAATGTATAGTTGGCACGACCAAAGAAAGATACCAAATAATTTTCGGTCTTATAAAGTGTCTTTGTTGGATCTGAGGGATTGTAAAGTTCACCAGGAGTCAGTGTATGAGTATCTGAATAGGTTCCGGTATAATAATAGTCAGTTTCTTTATGGAATTTTTGCCATTCGTAACCTGCCATAACATCAAAGTGGTGATTGTCGTTAAAATCTTTGGTGTATTGAGCATACATATTCAATGAAAGATTGTAAGTATCCTGAGTGTTCCAACCTTTACTTCCATAATAATAATTATCACTGTCAAAACGTGAATAATTTTTGTTAGATTCACCTGATGCGATATCCATACCAGCATTTACATGCAAATGCAAGTCTTCAAATCCGTGTATCTTATAATCAGCTTCGATGTTACCCATCAAGACTTTGGACTTACCTTTGTCGCTACGGTTGTTAAGCATACCTACAGGGTTGGCTGTGGCCAAGGTATTAATCACTTGAGTCCATTCTGGGTCATTACGATTGATGGTTTCAGCCCATTCCCAATATCCTCCAAAGTTCTTGTCATAGAATTCACTATTGCCATATACAGGTTTGGTAGGGTCCATAGAAGTCGCTGCACCAATAGCGCCTTCGTTTGCATAACTTGTCTTTGAATACATACCCTTGGCATTGAAGTTTATCTTCAAATGATCATCCATAAAGCTTGGGGCAAGATTTATACTTGCGGTATAGCGTTCAAAACTTGAAGTCTTCAAAATACCTTGTTGGTTAGTATAACCTAATGATACACGATATGGCATATCTTTCAAGCCACCTGAGAGGGTAATGTTATGGTCTGTACTGATTGAAGTACGATAAATTTCATCTTGCCAGTCTGTATCAGCAAATACGTGATTACCATTCTTGTCGGTATAACCTAATGTCGCATATTCGGCACTTGCCAAGAATTCTTCATCACTATATCCATATACTCTTTGAACCATATCCATATATTCGCTTGCATTCAAGACATCGAGTCTGTCTGTCGCAGCACTTACAGATACATTGCCATTATATGATATGCTCGGTTTTGTATCACGACGTCCTTTTTTGGTGGTAATGATAATTACACCATTAGAAGCACGGCTACCATAGATGGCAGTAGCAGAAGCATCTTTCAGTACAGTAAAGCTTTCGATATCGGCAGGGTTAACTAAAGCCAAAGGATTTGACATACCTTGTACACCATAATTGTCCATAGCCAAACCATCGATTACAATTAATGGGTCATTGGAAGCATTCAATGAAGAACCACCACGGATACGGATGGTTGCTCCACCGCCAGGCTGACCACCACCATTAACAACACTTACACCGGCAATCTTACCTTGCATCATATCCTGCGCACTGGTAATCAAACCTTTGTTCATTTCGTCTGGTTTGATAGCTGTTACAGAACCGGTCAAGTCGTTTTTCTTTGCAACACCATAACCGATAACGACCACTTCATCCATCAATTCAGTGTCGTCTTTCAATACAATGTTCATGT
Source organism: uncultured Phocaeicola sp. (assembly GCA_964518185.1). Classification (GTDB taxonomy): domain Bacteria; phylum Bacteroidota; class Bacteroidia; order Bacteroidales; family Bacteroidaceae; genus Phocaeicola. Next base: position 7,157 of record CAZFDP010000083.1, read on the forward strand.
TAGCAGCTGCAGGGATTTCCTGTGTGCTGTAACCGATGAATGAAACAACGATAATGTCACCTTGATTTGCAGTCAACTGGAAGTTACCGTCAAAATCGG
>CAZFDP010000084.1:0-7210 GCA_964518185.1 uncultured Phocaeicola sp.
CCGGAACCAAATGCTTTTAATTGCTCTTCCAATGAAGCATAAGTATCTACAGAGAATCCGGGTTGGAATCCTGCCAATACCAAGGCTGCTTTCGGAATGGAAAACGGAGAACCTATTTGCGTAAAATGTGCTAATTCATCGAATGTATCCACAACCTCCATTGCCCCCAAATCAATGGAACGCAAAACGATTTTATAGTCTTTACAAGGCTTCACATACACTTGCAAAGGAGGCTGACCATTCAGTTCGATTGCCATATTTACCACATTTCCACCTTCATTCAAACAATAAGGAGGAGTATCCGTCCATCCACCAGCCAAATCTATTCGAACCGGACTTCGTCCCCAAACTATCTGATCGGCATATACCGACAAATGGGGTTGTTGTTTCTTGGCTAAGGCTACTTCAGTCAATCCTTCCCGCATCAAGCCGAATGCCTTACCCTCATACTCTTGGAAAGGAAGGTCTTTCAGTTGTTGCGTCCGTGCACGGAACATATTGTCACTGATGCGTTTCATCAATGAAGAAGCCTCGGATATCGGTGCAGGCAACTCCAAATTGTTCAAGGCAAACTGTCGGGCCGCATCCTCCAAATTCAATTGATAAAAAACACTCTGCTCATAATTTTTAGCCAAAGCTTGCCAATTCAAGTTACGGAATGCATCCCGTTGGGCCACCAACCGACGAAGATTGGCATATGCAGATATTTCATCTGCAGATATTTTTCGGCATCGTCCCCATGCTTCCCTACCTTTCAGATATTGAGGTTCCGAGATCATCCAGCGAAGAATTTCGTCCAATTCATCGACAGAATCGCACACAGGAAACAAACATGCAGCCTGCAAGTCAAAAGAGTTTTCTATATCATCAACAAACAAGTTACGTTCCGTTAGCCATTCCTTAAAAGGTTGCCCCAAATAAAGAGTTTCCGAATTACCGAGTTCCCCTTTAAAGGCATCGTTGAATCCATACGGACGAGCCGCATATTCCGTATCACCTATCGGAACCACATCCACACAAACACCTGTCGGGACCTCCAGCGCCCAATTGTTCATAGGTACCCCTGTCACAATGTTCCGCCGATGCAGTTTCCAATCCCTTCCTACGCAACTATTCTCAATCCACACTTCCGAATTATCGGCCGTCAACCGACAGGCCACTTCTGCATTCTGCACAAACATGGCCGGATGCGGTTTCACTTTATGATGCATAATAGCCCGTTGGTCAATCACCAGATTCTGTACCGATAATGTAGAGGATATCAACTCACGGCTGGTACCGTAATGATAGAATTCACCTTCGGGTAACGGCAAAATAGCCACACGGAGACTATTCAATTCTTCGTCCACAATCTTGGGCTCAGTCCCTAATGACAAACCGAATTCAGAATACATATCGTAATACGACAACTGACCGTCCTGATGCGAGCGCTTCACCAACAAATCCACCGCCCTATCGCTCAACAGCCAAATGCCAATATCCATCAAAAACAAATGAGTCTGCATCAGCTTGCCCAAATCCTCTACCGACGGTTTTTGAAGCATATACTCCAAACGGTCGGGTGTTTTCCTTGAGGACACAAACACGCCATGATTCTTTGCCAAATTTGGGTCTACCCACAAGCCATAACAAACCACATCTACATCGGGTATTTCCTGCAAATGACCTCCACAGCGAATGTATACGTCACCGCTGGCTATCAAAGTATGTAGCGTATCTGGAGCCTTTTCCATAATTTGTTCATACAAAGGCAACTGCAAATCCAACAAATTTTGCGACAAGCGTTGTCCCCTTGCCCACCTGAACACGGGAATAGGAGTCAAAATCTTGCCTGAAGGAGCATAGCCTGGCAACCTACGGCTTTGACCGCCCGCATGAAGCAAGATACGCTTTTCCTGTCCCAACCACTCCTGCAAATTCATATCAGAAGCCCACTCTTTTCTGCAAGCCTCCAATAGCCAAGCAGTACCGCCTCCTGAGCCCAACTTACTGCCTATCGGATCGGATGTACAAAACCATTCGGATTTATCTACCTTCGCTATATCATGAAAACATTCCACCAAATTAGGTGGTAAAGACAACAATTTCTTCATACGCTACTCTTTAATTACACCACAAAGATGGATAAATTCCATTAAAAAGGCAATATTGAGAGCTTTTTTTTGCTTATTTCACCGTAATAATTTAAATTTGCCAACTAATATACATTATTATAAAAACAAAAGAGATATTCGAATGAAAGATTTTATCAAATTCACTTTTGCCAGTTTGCTCGGTGTAGTATTGGCTGGTATCGTATTTACGGTGTTAGGTATAGTTACCATGGTAGGCATGGTTGCATCTTCGGACACTGAAACCGTAGTGGAAGAGAACTCGATTCTTGTAGTTGATTTTGAAGGGACTTTGACGGAACGCGCAGAAGAAAATCCATTCCAACAACTGATGGGGGAAGAATATTCCAATTATGGTTTGGACGACATTCTCAGTGCCATTAAGAAAGCCAAAGAAAACGACAACATCAAAGGCATTTATTTGAAACCTACTATGTTAGGTGCCTCTTATGCTTCTTTGGAAGAAATCCGCAAGGCTTTGCTCGATTTCAAGGAAAGCGGAAAATGGATTGTATCGTATGCCGACCAATATGCAGAACAAGGCATGTATTATTTAGCCAGTGTAGCCGATAAAGTAATTGTCAATCCTCAAGGATTCATCGCTTGGCATGGTTTAGCCTCACAATCTATTTTCTTCAAAGATTTATTGGACAAAGTAGGCATAGACATACAGATATTTAAAGTGGGTACCTACAAATCGGCCGTAGAACCGTTCATCGCAACAGAAATGAGTCCGGCTAATCGCGAACAAGTTACAGCATTCCTCCAATCCACCTGGAAACGTTTGTTAGAGGATGTTTCGGCATCCCGAAACATTTCTGTTGAGGATTTGAACCAATTAGCAGACCAATTGATGGATTTGACTCCTGCCGAAGAATATATCAAGAATGGCTTGGCAGATACACTGATGTATCAAGACGAAGTTTTGAATTACCTGAAAGAAATGACCAATTGTGATGCGGACGAAAGCCTCAACACATTATCTTTGGCCGACATGAAAAATGTAAAGCGCAATGCACCTTTGGACAAGAGTGGAAACATCATCGCCGTATACTATGCTTTTGGCGGTATTGATGACAGCACTTCGCCCGAAGAAGGAATCAACTCCAAGAAAGTTATCAGAGACTTGCGCAAACTTCGTGAGGACAAGACCATCAAAGCTGTAGTACTTCGTGTGAATTCACCGGGTGGCAGCGCTTATGGCTCCGAACAGATATGGAACGAAGTAGTAAAGATGAAAGCCGAAAAGCCGGTAATTGTCTCTATGGGTGACTATGCAGCATCGGGCGGTTACTACATATCATGTGCAGCCGATTGTATCGTTGCCAATCCGACCACCCTAACCGGTTCTATCGGTATCTTCGGTATGATTCCGAACATGGGAAAATTACTGAATGACAAATTAGGTTTGGACTTCGATGTAGTGAAGACCAATAAAATGGCCGATATGGGCAACCTTACCCGTCCGTATAACAGCGAAGAAAAAGCCATTATGCAGAATATGGTGAACAACGGATATAAACTCTTTGTAAAACGTTGCGCCGACGGCCGTGGAATGACCACCGAAGCCATCGAGAAAATTGCCGAAGGACGTGTATGGACAGGGAATGACGCCAAAGAGTTGGGCTTGGTAGACGAACTGGGAGGTTTGGACAAAGCTTTGGAAATTGCTGCGCAAAAAGCTGAAGTAACTGAATATAGCATCATCAACTATCCTGCCCAAGAAGACTTCTTCTCTTCTTTGATGAATACAACTAAGAAAGACTACATTGAAGGAAAGATGTCGGAAACATTAGGTGAATACTACGGTTATTTGAAGTTTGTGGAAAATTTGAAGGAAGTTGACCAAATTCAAGCCCGTATGCCATTCGATATGCGAATTAAGTAAATAAAATGAATCAAAGTCTTATCAAAATAAACAAGTGGCTATACCCTGCTTCATGGATTTATGGAGCAGGTGTATGGTTGCGTAACAAATTGTTCGACTGGGGTATATATAAAGAGCGGTCGTTCCCACTTCCGGTGATATGTATCGGCAACATCACTGTAGGTGGAACCGGCAAGACTCCCCATACCGAATATCTGATAAGACTATTGCACAAGCATTTTCAAGTGGCAGTATTAAGCCGAGGATACAAACGCAAATCCAGAGGGTTTGTGCTGGCTCAGCCCAACACTCCGGTCAAGATGATTGGCGACGAGCCCTTCCAAATGAAACAGAAGTACCCAACAATCCACATGGCAGTAGACAGTAACCGCTGCCACGGGATTGAAGAACTTTGCAAAGAAAACATAGCGGCAGGGACTGAAGTGATTCTCCTCGACGATGCCTTCCAACATCGCTACGTAAAAGCCGGATTAAACATATTGCTTGTAGACTACAATCGCTTAATTTGCGAAGACGCCCTACTTCCTGCCGGCCGTTTGCGTGAGCCAGAAACCGCCAAATATCGAGCCCAGATAGTCATCGTTACCAAATGTCCTAAAGATATGAATCCGATGGACTTCCGGGTACTGAACAAACAGATGGAATTATACGCTTTCCAACAGCTCTATTTCACGACTTTGAATTACGGTAAATTACATCCGTTATTCAACGGAGGAAAAGATTACTCTTTAACCAAAGTAAACGGGAATGTACACATTCTGCTGGTCACAGGAATAGCCTCTCCTAAGAGATTGGAAAATGATTTGTCGCATTATAACAAGAACATTTGCCCACTCACATTCAGCGACCACCATGATTTTTCGGCTAAAGACATGCATCGGATCAAGCAAGCGTTCGAAAAACTCCCCGAAGGAAAACGAATGATTATTACAACCGAAAAGGATGCCGTACGCATGCAAAGTAATCCATATTTGGACGAATCCATCAAACCATACATTTATGTATTGCCCATCGAAATTACTTTCCTGCAGAACCAAGAAGAAACTTTCAATCAAAACATCATAGATTATGTTAGAAAGAATCCAAGAAACCGCAACATATCTTAAAAGTAAGATGCGCACTAATCCTGAAACCGCCATTATATTGGGTACCGGTTTAGGAAGTTTAGTACACGAAATTACCGAGAAATATGAAATAGACTACAAAGATATCCCTCATTTCCCCGTATCCACCGTTGAAGGACATAGTGGGAAACTGATTTTCGGTAAATTGGGCAACAAGGATATCATGGCCATGCAGGGACGTTTTCACTTCTACGAAGGATATTCCATGAAAGAAGTTACATTCCCTGTAAGGGTAATGCGTGAACTGGGTATCAAAACCTTGTTTGTATCCAATGCGGCTGGAGGGATGAATCCCCATTTTGAAATTGGCGACTTGATGATTATAACAGACCATATCAATTTCTTCCCTGAACACCCGTTACGCGGAAAGAACATTGACTATGGTCCCCGTTTCCCCGATATGAGCGAAGCCTATGACAAGAGATTGATTCAAATGGCCGATAAAATTGCAGCCGAAAAAGGAATCAAAGTGCAGCATGGTATTTATATAGGAACACAAGGCCCCACTTTCGAGACACCGGCCGAATACAAAATGTTCCATATCTTGGGAGCTGATGCCGTAGGGATGTCCACTGTTCCCGAGGTCATTGTTGCCAACCATTGCGGCATTCGAGTATTTGGAGTTTCAGTCATCACAGACTTAGGAGTAGAAGGAAAAATTGTAGAAGTATCGCATGAAGAAGTACAGAAAGCGGCAGATGAAGCCCAGCCTCGTATGACCACCATCATGCGCGAATTAATCAATAAAGCGTAAAACTATGCAAGAAACCAACAGAACAGAAATATCAACCTTAGGTGAATTTGGCCTTATCAAGCATCTCACCAAGAACATACACCCCCAAAACCAGGAAACAGTTTATGGCGTAGGCGACGATGCTGCTATTATCGATGCCGGTAACCAACAAACCTTGGTTACCACCGACATGTTGATGGAAGGAGTACATTTTGATTTAACATATACTCCATTGAAACATTTGGGATACAAATCGGCTATCGTTAATTTTTCGGATATCTATGCCATGAATGGTACTCCCAAGCAGATTACCGTTTCGCTCGCTGTATCCAAACGCTTCTGCATTGAAGATCTGGAACAATTTTATGAAGGTTTGAAGTTGGCCTGCCAAATACACAACGTAGATATTGTAGGCGGAGACACTACTTCTTCCGTTACAGGACTTGCCATCAGCATTACCTGTATTGGAGTAGCCAACAAAAATCAAATAGTATACCGCAATGGTGCCAAAGAAACCGACCTCGTTTGTGTAACCGGCGATTTGGGAGCAGCCTACATGGGACTCCAATTATTGGAACGCGAAAAAGCCGTATTCGAAGGTGAAAAAGAAATCAACCCTGATTTTACCGGCAAGGAATACTTACTGGAACGCCAACTGAAACCCGAAGCCCGGAAAGATATCATAGCCGCTTTGGCTCAAAAAGGCATCCATCCAACCGCTATGATGGACATTTCTGACGGCCTGTCATCCGAACTCATGCATATCTGCTCACAGAGCAATACAGGTTGTCGGATATACGAAGACCGAATCCCTATCGATTATCAGACTGCCGTTATGGCCGAAGAGTTCAATATGAATGTAACAACATGTGCGCTGAACGGAGGTGAAGATTACGAACTTCTTTTTACCGTTCCCCTTACCGAACATGATAAAGTAACAACCATTAAAGGTGTAAAAGTCATAGGTTACATTACAAAATCAGAATTGGGATGCGCCCTCATCACTCGCGATAATCAAGAATTTGAATTGAAAGCCCAAGGCTGGAATCCCCTTAATGAAAAATAAGGTACATATAAAACGTTGAAAATTAGCCCAAAACAATTTTCAATATTTTTTTCTTGCCAAATATTTGGTGAAATAAAAAACTTTATCTACCTTTGCAACCGCAAAACAAAAGTTGGTGCCATAGCTCAGTTGGTAGAGCAAAGGACTGAAAATCCTTGTGTCCCCGGTTCGATTCCTGGTGGCACCACATAATAAGTGGATGTGTTAGAATACGCATCCACTTATTTTTTATATCAAGTAGTAGAATTTCGTTTCTTGTTTTCTGAAATATACAATAACTTATCGCCT
>CAZFDP010000085.1:0-7188 GCA_964518185.1 uncultured Phocaeicola sp.
CTGTCGTTCTTATACGAATTGTTCTTGGTGGACATCGATTGGCCCTTGGCAGCCCGTTCGTGGGTAACTCCCTCCATTCCGCAAGGCAGTATGCTCATCATTATGAGTGTATTGGGTGCTGTAGTGATGCCACACAACCTTTTCCTGCATTCGGAAGTCATCCAGAGTCACGAATACAACAAAGGCGATGAAGCCTCCATGAAGAAACGCCTGAAGTATGAATTCTATGACACCCTGTTCTCCATGCTGGTAGGATGGGCCATCAACAGTGCCATGATATTGCTGGCTGCCGCCACTTTCTTCCAAAGCGGAACTCCAGTCGAAGAACTCCAGCAAGCCAAATCCCTGCTCGATCCTTTGTTGGGCAATTCGGCCGGCATCATCTTTGCCTTGGCCTTGCTTATGGCCGGCATCTCTTCAACCATTACCAGCGGTATGGCTGCCGGTTCCATCTTTGCCGGAATCTTCGGCGAATCCTATCACATCAAGGATATCCATTCAAGGGTAGGAGTATTGTTGTCGTTAGGAATAGCCCTGCTCATTATTTTTTTCATAGACAATCCTTTCTATGGCCTTATCATTTCGCAAATGATATTGAGCATCCAATTGCCGTTCACCGTATTCCTGCAAGTGGGGCTGACCTCTTCCAAACGGGTGATGGGCAACTATGCCAATTCGCGTTGGAGTACTATTGTGCTCTATGCCATTGCCGTAATTGTTTCGGTTTTGAACATCATGCTGCTGTTTTCTTAGTGTAAACAAGATAATTATTTATTTTTTTCCTACCTTTGTACTCTAAATTAATAAGGTATAAAAGATGGATAATACAAAAACAACAGCCGCTTTATTCGACTTCGACGGAGTAGTGGTCGATACAGAACCCCAATACACCATTTTTTGGGATGAGCAAGGCAGAAAATACCTTGACAAGGAAGATTTTGGACGTAGCATCAAAGGACAAACTTTGGGACAAATATTCGAAGGACACTTTGCAGGTATGACTGAGGTACAACAGCAAATTACACACGACTTGAATGAATACGAAGCACACATGCATTTCGACTTCATTCCAGGAGTAGTGGATTTCATGAAGGAACTTCGTGCCAACAACATCCGCATAGCCATTGTAACCAGTTCGAACAACTTGAAGATGGCCAATGTATACAAGGAACATCCCGAGCTCACCACTTTGGTAGACCGCATCCTTACAGCCGATATGTTTACGCAGTCAAAGCCTAACCCAGAGTGCTTTTTGTTAGGAGCAAAAGTGTTTGAAACTGTGGCAGATAACTGTGTAGTATTCGAGGATTCCTTTCACGGACTTGAAGCTGCTCGAAGAGCAGGGATGAAGATAGTGGGACTCTGTACCACCAACCCTCGCGAAGCTATTTCGGATAAAGCTGATATGGTGATTTCAGACTTTACAAATTATACAATAGAAAAATTTAACAATTTAATTCAATGAAAAAAAATAGCCCAACTTGTGTCATTCAGGATGACATAATTGGGGCTAATAATTTATAATACATAATGTTAATTCAATAATTATGGCAGGATATTTAACCGGTGACAACCGCAAGGTTACTACTCACCGTTTGATTGAAATGAAGCAACGTGGCGAAAAGATTTCCATGTTGACATCGTATGATTATACCACCGCACAAATTGTAGATGGTGCCGGTGTTGATGTAATATTAGTAGGCGATTCAGCCTCCAATGTAATGGCCGGTAATGTAACCACACTCCCCATTACACTCGACCAGATGATTTACCATGGCAAAGCCGTAGTGCGTGGTGTAAAGCGTGCTTTGGTGGTGGTTGACATGCCTTTCGGCACCTATCAGACTTCGGCCTACGAAGCAGTGACCAATGCCATCCAAATCATGAAGATTACCCATGCTGATGCCTTGAAGCTGGAAGGGGGTGAAGAAATCATCGACTCAGTGAAAAGAATCATAGCATCGGGCATCCCTGTAATGGGACACTTGGGACTGATGCCGCAATCCATCAACAAATATGGCACATACGCCGTGCGTGGCAAGAGCAATGAAGAAGCCGAAAAGCTTATCCGCGATGCCAAGTTGCTGGAAGAAGCCGGATGCTTTGCTTTGGTTCTGGAAAAGATTCCCGCATCATTGGCCGAACAGGTAGCCAAGGAACTCACTATTCCTGTAATCGGAATCGGGGCAGGTGGTAAGGTAGACGGACAGGTGCTTGTTGTGGCCGATATGCTTGGCATGACCAATGGTTTCAGCCCCCGTTTCCTCCGTCGCTATGCCGACCTCCATACTGTGATGACCGGTGCCATCAGCCAGTATGTGGAAGATGTGAAGAACTGCGACTTCCCTAACGAAAATGAACAATATTAATAAAACAATAATATGGCAACAGTAGACGATAAAAAAATTATCTTTTCGATGGTAGGTGTCAGCAAAGCCTTCCAAGCGAACAAACAAGTGCTTAAGAACATTTACCTGTCCTTTTTCTATGGTGCCAAGATCGGTATCATCGGTTTGAATGGCTCGGGTAAGTCAACCTTGCTGAAGATTATCGCCGGTCTTGACAAGAGCTATCAGGGTGAAGTGGTGTTCTCACCGGGATATTCTGTAGGCTATTTGGCTCAGGAACCCCAACTGGACGACACTAAGACGGTGAAGGAAGTGGTGATGGAAGGGGTACAGCCCATTGTAGATGCCCTGACTGAATACGAAGAAATCAACAACAAGTTCGGCCTTCCTGAATATTATGAAGACCCGGACAAGATGGATGCCCTCTTTGCCCGTCAAGCAGAATTGCAGGATATTATCGATGCAACCGATGCATGGAACCTCGACAGTAAGTTGGAACGTGCGATGGATGCTCTCCGTTGTCCGGCCGAAGACCAACCAGTAAAGGTGCTTTCGGGTGGTGAACGTCGTCGTGTGGCCCTTTGTCGTCTGTTGCTTCAGAAGCCGGATGTATTGTTGCTCGACGAACCTACCAACCACCTCGATGCCGAATCTATCGACTGGTTGGAACAACACTTGCAGCAGTACGAAGGTACAGTGATCTGTATCACCCACGACCGTTACTTCCTGGACAACATTGCCGGATGGATTCTTGAACTGGACCGCGGCGAAGGTATTCCTTGGAAGGGCAACTATTCCAGTTGGTTGGAACAGAAAACCAAGCGCATGGAGATGGAAGAAAAGACCGCCAGCAAGCGTCGCAAGACCCTTGAACGCGAATTGGAATGGGTTCGCATGGCACCAAAGGCCCGTCAGGCCAAGGGTAAGGCTCGTTTGAACTCTTACGACAAGCTCTTGAACGAAGACGTGAAGGAAAAGGAAGAAAAGCTCGAAATCTTCATCCCGAACGGTCCTCGCTTGGGTAACAAGGTTATCGAAGCCATCGGTGTACAGAAGGCATACGGCGAAAAGCTCCTCTTCGACAACCTCAACTTCATGCTTCCACCGAATGGTATTGTAGGGGTTATCGGTCCGAACGGTGCCGGTAAGACTACTTTGTTCCGCCTCATTATGGGATTGGAAAGTGTAGACAAGGGCACATTCGAAGTGGGAGAGACTGTAAAGTTGGCCTATGTAGACCAGCAACACAAGGATATCGACCCCAACAAGAGTGTTTACCAGGTAGTTAGCGGTGGCAATGATTTGATTCGTATGGGTAACCGCGATGTAAATGCCCGTGCTTACCTCAGCCGCTTCAACTTCTCGGGTGCCGACCAGGAAAAGCTCTGTGGTGTACTCTCGGGTGGTGAGCGTAACCGTTTGCACTTGGCCATGGCATTGAAGGAAGAAGGTAACGTGCTCCTCCTCGACGAACCTACCAACGATATCGACGTGAACACTCTCCGTGCACTCGAAGAAGGTTTGGAAAGCTTTGCCGGTTGTGCGGTAGTCATCAGCCACGACCGTTGGTTCCTTGACCGTATCTGTACACACATCCTGGCATTCGAAGGCAATAGCGAAGTGTTCTTCTTCGAAGGTTCATACTCTGAATACGAAGAAAACAAGCTCAAGCGTCTGGGCAATGAAGAACCTAAGCGCGTACGCTATCGCAAGCTGATGGAAGATTAATATATCGTTATTAATTTTGAACACAGAGACACAAAGACACAGAGAATAATTTAAGTTTTAGTTTAAAGACTTTGTGTCTCTGTGACTCTGTGTTCCAATGTGTCACACTTTTTAAGTAAAACACGCTATCCATTATAGAAAAGTACTATTTTTGTATTCCAAAATCCAAATAGTCTGATAATCATGAAAAACATACAGAAATTCATTCTTTCATTTGTAGGAATCTTTTGTTTGACATCTGCCCTCATGGCACAAGTTACCGTCAAGGGAATCATAGCGGATGCCGAGACAGACAGTCCCCTGATAGGAGCAACCGTTTCGGTGGAAGGAACATCCCACGGAACCATAACCGACATGGACGGACGCTTTACACTGACCTACGATGCACCAAAATCTGTATTGGGAATCAACTATTTAGGATACAAGGAAGTACGCATTGACATCAATCATTCAGGGAATGTAGACTTGGGAAAGATTCTGATGAAGCCCGATGCGCAGACCTTGGAAGATGTAGTGGTAACCTCTACCATTGCGGTAGCCAGAAAGACTCCGGTGGCCGTTTCGAATGTACTGAAAGATTACATTGAAGAGAAAATGGGTTCCCAAGAATTTGTAGAGATACTGAAAACCACTCCGGGCGTACATGCCAATCGTCAGGGAGGAGGTTTCGGCGACTCGGAAATCTACATGCGCGGATTCGACCATACCAATACAGCCACCATGGTAAACGGAGTTCCTGTCAACGATATGGAAAACGGTTCGGTATACCAGTCCAATTGGAGTGGACTCCGCGATGTGGTAAACATTCTCCAAACCCAGCGTGGAGTAGGGGCTTCCAAAGTTTCTACTCCCTCTATCGGAGGAACCATCAACATCATCACCAAAGGAGCCGAAGCCAAGAAAGGCGGATTTGCCTCGTATGCCATGGGTAGCCATGGATTCAACAAACTTGCTTTTTCCGTTTCTACCGGATTGTCAGAATCGGGATGGGCCATGACTTTGTTAGGTTCCAAGGAATGGGGAAACAATGCTCCTCAAGGACTTGAATTCGAAGGATATACCTGGTTCTTGTCTTTGGTAAAGAAGCTAAATGCCAACCATCAGCTTACGCTTACAGCTTTCGGTTCACCACAGACACACCAGCAACGTAGTGCCAATGGTGCATTGACCATAGCCGACTGGGAAAAGACCGAGCGCATCTATGGAGTAAAAGATTACCGTTACAATTCCGTTTATGGCTTCGACCAACAAGGGCAGCGCAAGACTTCGGGTTATAACATCTATCACAAACCCCAAATCAGCTTGAGCCATCAATGGAATATCAATGACCGTTCATCGCTCAACACTGTAGCCTATATTTCATTGGGACGTGGCGGTGGATATTCAGGACAGGCCAACAGTGATTACGGATACTCATACGCCAGTTGGCGCGGAAGTAATTATGGCTCATTAGTAACCGGTACTTTTGCCGATGGCGAAACTCCGGTACTCAATGCCGACGGAACCTTCAACTATGCAGGTGTACAAAGCATCAATGCTGCCAGCGAAAACGGCTCCATGATGATTATGTCCGAGTCGAAGAACAACCACAACTGGTATGGATTCATTTCCAACTACAACACCAAGTTAGGCTCCTACATTGACTTCTATGGCGGTGTGGATTTACGTTATTATAAAGGTACACACACCAATGAAATCATCGACTTGTACAATGGAGCCTATTACATGGACTCCAGTCGCGGTTCCGTTCGTCCGGCCAACAACAAGAATGCTTCGAACGAAGCATGGAGATACGAAAAATTAGGTGTGGGCGATGTGGTATATCGCGATTACGACGGTCATATCATGCAGGAAGGTGCCTTCTTTCAAGGTGAATATAACCGCGAAAACATATCAGCCTTTCTGGCCGGTTCCGTTTCGAACACCACCTATTGGAGGTACGACCGTTTCTACTACGATGAGCAACATGCCAAATCGGACAAGGTAAACAAAATGAGCTTCAACCTGAAGGGAGGGGCCAACTATAACCTCAACGAAAACCACCATGTGTTCATGAATGTGGGCTATCTGAGCCGTGCGCCCAAGTTCAGCAGCACCTTTATGCAAGACAATACCAGCAATGTAATCAACAAACAGGCCAAGAACGAGAAGGCTCTGATGATAGATTTGGGCTATGGATTCAAGAACAGCCAACTGCTGATGAATGTAGTGGCCTATTACATCAACTGGATGGACAAATCCATGATTAAGTACGGCATGATGGAAAACAAAACCGAATACTACCTGAATATGACAGGAGTAGATGCCATCCACAAAGGTTTGGAAATGGATTTGAAGTACAAACCCTTCCGTTGGCTGGAACTCACAGGCATGTTATCATTGGGCGACTGGAAATGGTCAAACGATGCCACCGGCCATGCCTTCAATGCACAAGGACGCGCATTGACCCAAGCAGGAACAGAAACCACTCCGGGCAGTGCCGACCATGCATGGGCCTCCATCAAGCTCGATGGGGTAAGGGTAGGAGGTTCGGCCCAGACTACCGCAGCCTTGGGAGCCAACATCCGCATCAGCAAGGATTTGAAGATAGGAGCCGACTGGGTATATTATGGCCGTAACTATGCCTATTACTCATTCAGCGGAAGCAACCTTTCGCTTGGTCAGGAAGTCAGTGTACTCGATCCTTGGAAAATTCCTGCCACCAGCACCTTCGATGTCAATGCCTCCTACCGTTTCAAGTTGGGTGGACTCGATGCTATGCTTATTGGCAATGTAAACAATCTGTTCAACAACCAATACATCATCAAGGCATGGAACCCCTCGGCCATCAGCAGTTCCAGGGTGCAAGAAGCCACAGCCGACAACATCTATTGCTTTTACGACATGGGCCGCAACATGACCCTCCGTCTGAGGGTGAATTTCTGATGATATATACAGACGATTGTTAATAAAACCTACACATAGTTTTACACCCTTTGTCATTCTGAGCGAAGTGATGACGAGTTGTTGAGCCAAAGGCGAAAAATCTTGGAAGCATCCATTTTTAAAAAAAGTTGCAAAAGTGCCTTCAGTGATTTCAGCGCACCTTAAACACTTGATTTACTGTATGTAT
>CAZFDP010000086.1:0-7184 GCA_964518185.1 uncultured Phocaeicola sp.
ACAAAACTGATGCAACTTATTTTTTATACCTTACTTACATCAGAAAGAACGCTGTTTTACACATCGTAAAACGTTGTTTTCTATTCAAGAAAACGACGTTTTATTCAAACTCAAGTACAATACTTCCATCATAAATACCATCGGCCCAATAAGCTTGTGAAGAAGGACCTACCAAATCGGTAGTATTTACTTTATTACGAACAGGAGGAATTACCTTCATCACACTGATTCCGGTAGCTGGCAATGTATAAAGAAGGGCATCTCTTCCATCGCGCGGCTGATAAACACCGATATAATTTTCGGGATATTTATTGGCAATACGGATAGTGCCTTCCTGAGTTTTCAATTCCATCCATTGTACATTGGCGAAGTATCCTTTGAACTCCGGATAATCAAAACTTTCTCCAGGAATAGGGTCGTTATATTCATTTTGCCATAGTCCTAATTGTGGACCATGCAAACGGTTCTGCCATACACGATATGGCCCGGCACCAACCCATTGTTTTGCCAACATTTTTTCTTCTGGATAATCGAACATAATTCCCATTAAATCTACAACTCCACTAAAATTATATTTGAAATCCAATGAAACTTTTCCGTCAGGTGCAATGGTCCATACGGCTTGTTCAAAGCATCCCAACTTATAATCGGCCTTTATTTTCACTAAATTTCCTTCTTCAGATATAGTAAAGCCTGAGAATTTACCCGCATCATCGAAAGTGGTATATTGGGTTTTCTTCTTTTCAGCATCCTTATCATCATGATTATAAAATTGGTCCATAGAGCGATCAGAACGCTTGGCTGCTATGAAACGGGGACCATTTGCCAAACTGATGATACGTGAGCCAATACCTACCTGTTTCAGTTGACCGTCCTTTTGACTAAATACATAAGTATTATTTCCTGCTTTAACGGTCAACAATTCTTTCGTTTCATTAACCGATATTTTGGTGCCTTTATCAGCCAGAACAGGATGTTGTACCTTTTCCAAAGCATAACTCCATGTAAACAACTCCTCGCCCGTATAATCATAAGTGCTGACCATTAATGCGTTTGCACCTGTGACAACCGGAGCTATCTGCAAAGTTCCACTACCATGCGCTTCTATATCAGGTCCGTTTACCTCCCCTTTCTTCAGAACTTTCATTCCAGACTTGCTTCCTGCTGCCGGTAAAGAGACATATTGATATTTGAATTTGCAAGTATTCAAATTAAGAAAATCATAACGATTTTCCAAATGCAGGACACCATCGAACTGAGTATCTGGAACATTCATTATCTGAACCGGCGACCACACCTGTTTAATGGTGTAATAACTACCTTCCTTTTCGTGATGAGGACCTACAATACCATCTGCTCCATAATTTCCCACATTATCAATAAAGCCATCCATATCTACACGCTTGACACCTTCATCAGCCAATACCCAAAGGAATCCACCAGCACATCGCGGATGCTTACGCATCATTTCCCAATAATCATATAATCCGGCTCCATGTCCTCCGTCATACAATCCATGAAGGAACTCGGTAGGCATATATATTTCAGGCAATCGCATATAATTCTGACTTTCCCCATACGAACGATAATGCATGGTTTCATATCCACCAAAATTGCCCTGTGGATGCAATACCGGTCGCTTCTGAATATCATATTTATGGAATTCTCCATCAAGTTCTGTATTCCATCCCTTTTCGTTACCATTACTCCACCAAATGATACAAGGATAATTCATATCACGAGTTACCATTTCCTTTACCAATTTCTGACCTACAACAGTTTCATGTTTTCCATGCCAACCTGTCAATTCATCCATGACATATAATCCCAAGCTATCGCAAGCTTCATAAAATTCAGGATCGGCCGGATAATGGCTCAAACGGACTGCATTCATATTCATACTCTTGATAAGTTTAACATCTTCAATGTTCTTAGCCTTGCTCAATGTACGCCCAGATTCCGGTCGGAAGCTATGACGATTCACGCCACGTATCAAGATACGTTGCCCATTGATGTACAGACCATCATTCTCACGAGTTTCAATGGTACGGAAACCGAATTTCTGTTTTTCCTGATGTAACGACTTGCCATCCTTATCCATCAAAGTAAAATAAGCGGTATATATATTCGGAGTTTCAGCCGACCACAAAGCAGGATTATTTACACTCATTTTTACATTAGCCACATCACTCCCTTTACGGACATCATCCATCTGTTGGGCTATTTCATTCCCTCGTGCATCTTTAATCACTGTATGTACCTTTGCTCCATCTACAGCACGATTCAACATACAATTGGCAATAAATCTACCATTTGCCTGTGCATCAATAGCTATTTGTGCTATATTCTTGGCAGGCTTGGCAACCATAAATACCGGACGAATGATACCTCCGAAGTTCCAATAGTCGGCACGTCGTTCCGAAAGATTTACACCGGCATTTGTACTCTCCTTACTCACGGTTACTTCCAATATATTTTTCTTTTCGGGACCAAAGAATACGCGGTCACTTACATCGTACACAAAACGATAGAAACCACCTTGATGCATACTTCCTCCCTTACGCCCGTTGATTTTCACTTCCGTATCTGTCATACAAGCTTCAAAGACCAATTCTATTTGCTTGCCGTTCCATTCCATCGGCAATTCAAATTCATATTTATACATACCTTTCTCATCGGCAATGCCTTCGGGAAAAGCCTTCCCATAGAATTTCATTCCATATTGAAAAGTTCCAAATCCTTGCAATTCCCAACAAGAAGGTACACCAATCTTTGTCCATTTACCAGAATTATTACCACCCGTACAATAAAAATCCCATTGTACCATATCGTCACAGCCACATCCTGAAAGATATTGACGTTGTGTTTCTATTGAAGTCTGCGCTGACAATCCGACAGAAAGGAATAATGCAGACAAAAATGTCATTGATTTCTTCATTTTATCTTATTTTTTATTTACCCTACTAAATCGTACATGCAATGTGTATAATGCTTGTTTATTTATTGTATATTTCTTCAATACTCCTGGTCCACAGCTACTGTTCCCTAATCCCATAACTGCTGCATCCAAACTCAAGACTACTTCCTTACGAGGTTTCAAATCACAATCGTGAGTTGTATTATATAAGTCATTTACAGTATAATGCAATGCAGAGAACGAAAAAGGTTTTCCCAATGCAGTAATCCGAATACCTTTACCAGCTTTATTGGTCAATATAACCTCTGAAACATCCTCATGATTTCCACTATCCTGAGGACGAGGATAGGGGGTATATTGATTGGTCACTTTGCTATTCCAACGACCGATAAAACAGGAAGACTTACGATCTGGATAATTCTCCCAAGGGCCTCTTCCATACCACGAAAGGTTTTCATATTCTTGATCCAAGACAAATGCACTTCCTAACCTCGGGATTTCAGGCAATTCACCTTTCATCTGATAAGTTTGTAACAAATCTGCAGTACCATCCGGATATATCTTCCATTCAGAAGATACTAAAATACTTCCTTGGGCATATTGATATTCTTCGTCAACCATTCGAATTAGATTTCCAGCAACAGTCATTTCCTCACGCTTCAATTCAACTATCTTTGGAGAATCAAGACCATGATTTTTCCAATCCTTTGCCAACCAATTTCCAAAACTCCTGTCATTGTCTGTAGGAGCACGAAAAGCTTGAAACCAAACGTTTTTCATTTCTTCCAAAATAGAAGACATTTTTGTTCTTTTGCCAGGTATAGCTTCTGCCACCGCCATAAGATTATCATTCAGCGCAAACTGTTCACAAGCTACTTCATGTCCTGCTTTTGCCCATAACATATCTTGCTTTAATACAATCGATACATTGAGACGTACATCAGCACGCCATCTTATTTGCATTTTGGGAAGTTTTAAATCAGCACTTCTACCAGGCAAGACTTGAGGTAATTCAACTTCTCCAGTCTTGACTACGACTCCATTCTCTTGCAAAGACCAAATACAACGATAATCTTCTAAACCAATATGATGATTACGATTAACAACCTGCAATGTACGTTCGTCTTTCATCGCCAGATGAACAGGAGCATATACTTTCTTCACTTCCCAATACTTAGGAGTAGTCTCCCTATCGCTCATTACGATACCATTAAAACAAAAAGCCTTCAAATTAGGGTTGTCACCAAAATCACCACCGTAAGCTGTCATTCTTCTACCATCGGGCAACATCTTATACAGTCCCTGGTCTACCCAATCCCATATAAATCCACCCAACATACGAGGATGGCTGTAAATTTCATCCCAATACTCTTTGAAGTTTCCCAATGCATTACCCATACTATGCGCATATTCACTCGTCATTACCGGACGATTGTCATTCGTCCGTTCTGCGATTTCCAACAAGCGTTCCCAACGGGCATTCTCTGCACGCTCTTTGTCTTCTCCTTCTGGAATACCCGGATTCAGATATTCTTGCTTTACACGGGTATAGAAACGACTGATAACATCTACTGTATAAGGGTCGGGGTTACCATTTACCCCTTGTGCACCTTCATAATGTACCGGACGGGTAGGGTCAAAATCATGCAACCAAGCAGAGATTGCAGCAAAGTTAGGTCCATACCCACTTTCGTTACCCATACTCCATATCACAACGGAAGGATGATTTTTGTCGCGTTCTGCCATTCGAACTGCTCTGTCCATAAAGGCAGCATGCCAATCGGGCGTACTTGCCAATGTTCCTCTCAAACCATGTTCCTCAATATCTGCTTCATCCATTACATAAAGGCCAAAGCTATCGCACAATTCATACCAACGACTTACATTAGGATAATGACTGGTACGCACGGCATTAATATTGGCCTGTTTCATCAACAATATATCTTGCAACATCCTATCTTCAGTCATAACACGTGCCATATTCGGATCATGTTCATGACGATTTACTCCACGAAAACGAATGGGGTTGCCATTTACCAACATTCTACCCTCTTTTATTTTTATGGAACGGAAACCAACCTTTTGTTCTATCTTCTGTATACTATTCCCATCCGAATCGACCAATGACAAACATAACTTATAAAGATAAGGAGTCTCCGCTGTCCATAATTCCGGCGATTGAATGACAGCCGACATTCGTCCCAATTTACGAGGGCCACGTTGCGGATACCATTCGTTCATACGTGCTGCCTTATGTTCCAAATCTAGGATTTCTTCAACATCGGTCTTCAAAGAAACAATTTCTTTACCTTGGGCATTCAACAAAACAGCATGTATACTATGTCCTTTACCTGTCATACCCTGATGTACAGCCAAGAGCGGATCAATCTGCAATTCAAAGTCCGTACACTCTTCTGATGTTTCCAAAGTACGTATCGTATAATCGCAAATGCGCACATTTGGAGTGTGAATCAGATTAATACTACGATGAATACCTCCAAATCGCCACATATCTTGATCCTCCAAATAGGAACCATCACTATAACGGTATACTTCTACCGATATTTGATTCTGGCCAACTTTTAACCAACGAGTAATATTGAACTCGCTGGCTTCCATACTTCCTTGACTATAGCCAACTCTTTCACCGTTTATCCATACATAGAAAGCACTCATAACTCCTTCAAAACGCAAAAAAGTCTGTCCCTGCTTCTCCCAAGTTTCCGGTAAAAAGAAAGTTCGCCGATATTGTCCTACAGGATTCCGCTCCTTGTAAGTAGTATACGATGATTTAGGTTCACTCATTACACGAGGAGGATCTATCTTGAATGGATAACCAGCTGACACATAAATAGGAGTACCATAACCATTATTCTCCCAATTTGCCGGTACAGCAAAATCACTCCATTCAGAATCATTATAATCTATTCGATAAAAATCAACAATTCTCTCTTCAGGAACTGGTGTCCAACGAAATTTCCAAGTGCCATCCAATGACATGATACAATCTCCTTGGTTCTCTTCAAATGGAACAAATGCCGCACGTGCCGGTTCTCGATTAAATTGAAGCACATGATGATTCTCCCAATCATGAAGTTCTTGTGCATGTAGGGAAATCATTCCCATAATCATCACAACCGTTGATATATATTTATTCATACGATTCATATTTATTGTAATTCAACTCCATCCAAAACCAAACCTTCCATATTTTCTGCTGACAAAATAACTTTATAATGTCCCGCATTGATGAAAGTACCGGTTGTAGTACTCAACATTCTCCATTTGGCAGGGGTAGGTGCAAAAGACAAATAATCATCCTTCAAGACTACCCCTTTAGCATCAACAAACTGCATACGCACCTTCAATGGTGATTCCTTTGTATTCATAAACTTAAAACGTAGAGCATAGATTTGTGCTAATCCTGTCGATACCGTCCATGTCACACTATTCTTTTGTCCCGTACTAAAAAACACTCCTGTTTCTTTCTTATATTCCTTTATCTGGTACTTACCTTTCAACACAGCACCTTCTGCTTCATATTTTACGGTAACACGGGTATTTTTGTCTTCTGGCAACCAATCAGCCGGTGTCTTTTCAACCGTTTCATCATTAAAAGAGGCCCAAGTAAATGAATTATCTTCTTTCCACTGAGGGACAGAATGATTACCTTCTTTGGCAATAGCAATAGCGCTGATAATCGCCTGACCAGCTTTTACTTCCGGGAAACTGACAACCAGACTACCATCCTTGACTTCTGCCATAACCACTTCACGATAAGCGCCATCATGTCCGGCTTCTGCCCAAATATCCAAATCGTCTACTACTGTTTTACCATTAATGGCAACATCGAAAATACGCAGTCCTTCACAATCCGTCAGTTTGCTTCCACCTGTTCCATGCCAAGGTTCTACAAAATACAATTCTACCCGATAAACTCCGTTGGATACAGGGAATTCATAATTCAACTGATGACGACCAAAACGGAACGTTTGGAAAAGTTTCCAATCACGCGTTCCATGAATCGGATCATTAGTTATACGCTGACTGGCAGTATAAGGCGACAAAAGTTTTGAGCTGTCTGCCTCCATAAACCTTTCTGACCAAGAATGAGAATATGCCTGATGGTCTTGTTTCCATTGTTGACCGTATGTATCAGTATAATCATCACCTCCACAATTCAAACGATAAATATAGGTATATCCGTCCGCACCTTTCAACAAATCATTGTTTCGATCTGCAGCAGTAGGCACGATGGCAGAAGTTT
>CAZFDP010000087.1:0-7117 GCA_964518185.1 uncultured Phocaeicola sp.
ATCGGAGAGAATATGCGTAAAGTCCTGTATCTGTTTATAGCGTTGCTGGTGTCGGTCACTTCCTGCATGGAACGGCCGGAGGTAACCATGCACCACCTGCTGAGGCAGGTGGAGGGGATGATACGTACCGCCCCCGATACGGCACTTTATTTTTTGGAGCAATTAGGGGAATTCAAGACCATTACCGAAGAAGACAGTGTTTACCACCAACTCTTGTTGCTCGAGGCCGGGGCAAAGAACGACATAAAGCTGCAAGATACTCTCGCTGTCCGTTCACTCATTTCTTATTATGGGGCTAAGGAAGACACTGCCATGCTGGCCCGTTCCTGTCGCTTGTTGGCTTTGGCTTACCGCGATGGGGGGTATTACGAAGAAACGGTGGAGCGCTACAATGCTGCCATTGCACTGGCCCGGCCGGTAGAAGCCAAGCGCATATTGGCCGATGCCTATTACGAACTGGCCAATGTCTATTACTCCGAAGGACTTCGCACACGTACAGAACCGCCCCGTATCTTGGCCGATTCCTTGTTTTACCTTACCGAGCAGACGGCAGAAGAACTGCAGGACACTGCCCTATGGATTAACTCGCTGCTTTCGCATAGTTTAATCCCCACCGGACGCAAACAATATGCCGAATTAGAAAGGCTATTGTTGCTGGCCTTACGTTTGTCTGAAAGTGTTCACGATACCGGGCACGAAGCCGTTGCTGCTATGAGTTTAAGCATGATGTATGGAGAATTAGGAGAGAAAGAGAAGGTCATTTCGTATGTCCGCAGGAACCTTGATTTGCGCAAGGGCTTGATTCCCCATTACATGCATTACCTGATTTGGGGAAATGCCTATCAGCGGATTGGTGAGAAAGATTCGGCAGCTTATTATTTGGCAAAAAGTAAGGAACTGAAGGAGAGAGAAAAATGGGCTAAATTCTCTACACCTTCCAATCGTTTGACAGAAGAATTTGAATTGGGAAGCCAATCTTTGGAGGAACGTTTGAATCAGATGCGGATGAATGATGAATATAATGCCCAAATCAATCGGAAGCAAATGGCTCTTGTCATATCCGTTTCTGTACTTGTGGTTCTTGGAACTATGATTGTTCTCTATCTGCGTAAACGTCATCTTCAGAAGGAAACTCATTTGCGTAAGGAATCGGCTGCCGAAAAGCAACAACTCACCCAAGCGCACGAACAGACCAAAGATTTGTTACAGCAAACCGAGGAACAGTTGCTGAAGGAACGTGCAGCATTGCAACGGAAGAAGGATGAACTCTTGTTGATGCAACGGGAAATGGAAACCTTGTCGTCCAATGCCGGTCTTGTATTCGATAAAATCAAACAAATTGTAGAAGACCATCAGTATAAAAGTTCTTCCAAACTCCGTATGGAAGAAGCCGACTGGCAACTGTTGCAACTCGAAATGGACAAGCGGTGGAACTATGCCGTTTCTCAACTTCAGAAAGAATATCGTCTCACTCCTGACGAAGTACATTTGCTTTGCCTTTACTTGTTGGAAGTTCCTACTTCGCACATTCCTTATTTCTTCCAAAGAACCGTCAATACCATTTATATATGGAGCCGGCAACTTTGTGTCAAATTAGGCATTACTCACAACAACAATGCTCTTTTTAAAGACGAATTCAGATTATTCATCGAAAACAGAGGTTAATTCGATGGAATCGATGTTTTTTGCACTTTTTCTTCTTTTCTTATGCCCCATTCTTATTAAAATAGTAGGGTTTTAATAGGAAAATAGTAGGGTTTTGATAGGGGTGGGAGGCTTCTTTATGCTCTATCTTTGCATCATCGAAAACAATTAAAACGTACTATCATGAAAAAGCAAAAGAATTTGGGACACCCCCTGTCCGAACAAGAAATGAAAAGCATTAAAGGGGGATATATATTTTCTTCATCCGAATGTGGCATAAGATGCCCGGCTTGTGGAAGAGAAGTTGAAACTAATGTTTATACATATTATATAAGATGTGAAAATTGTGGAAGTATAATTCCTATTGAAGAAGAAAAAGAAAACGACGCGTCGAAATAATATAATTAACTAATTAATTAACAATTAAAATTTTAGAATTATGAAAACAATGAAAACTAATGGACGAGTATTGTCTGAAAAGGAAATGAGAGAAGTAAAGGGTGGTAATAAATTTACATCAGAAAAAACAGCAGTAGTATGTCCTGCTTGTGGATGGCCTATCCTCTTAGTGGTAGGAGGGAAATATACTTGCGATAAATGTGGAGGCATAATAACGGATGAAGAACTTGAAAAATTATCAGGGGAATAAAAAACGTTTAAGTTCTATTTTTTAAGTGTTTAAACATTAAGAACATAACCGAACCGTTGATAATCGATTTGAGGTTAACGGTTTGGTTCTAATAACCTATGGTATAACGAAACTATGTTAACCCTTTTAACAAAAAAATTAAAGTATGAAAATTATTTGTCGTGTTTATATTGTTTTGCTATTTAGTATTTTTATTCAGTTTGCCCATGCCCAAACCTCTTATACCATAGAAGGAAAAGTGAAGGGAAGCAATGAACCATTAATAGGCGCCAATGTGGTATTGAAGGAAAGCAATAATAATCAAAATACGTTAGGCGCAAGTACAGATATAAACGGTTCTTTTCATATTCAAGCGCCCAAAGGCAAATACAACATCGAAATTACCTATATCGGTTATACCAAATATGTTGCCCAAGTGGAAGTAAACGGAAACGTAACCCTTCCACCCATTCAATTGAGTGAAGATTCTCAGCAATTAGATGCCGTGGTGATTACCGCCAAGACCATTACCTATAATGCCAACGGCTACATTGCGGAAATCTCCAAGAATCCCCTCTATCGGGAGCAGGATATGAACAACATCCTGAAGCTCTCTCCCGGTACGAATACCACCACCAACGGCATCCAAGTGTACGGGCAGGAGGTCTCCAAAGTCTATCTCAACGGACGTGAATTGCAACTCTCCGGCGAACAGCTCATCAATTATTTGAGCACACTCGAAGGAAAGAATGTCAAACAAATGGAAGTCATCGCCGCATCGGGTGTGGAGGAAGATGCCAACACGATGGGAAGTTCCATTATCAAGATAACCACCATCAATCCCGAAACGGGCGGTATGCTGAATGTCGGTGACATGTCACAACTCTACGGCGACGAAGGAAAATACTCCCATATACCGAGTGTAATGCTGAATTGGCGGCTGGGCAAGAAATGGGCCACCTATTTCAATGGAAATGCTATCTTCCTTAAAGCTCCTCAAGGGAACACAACCGAAACCCATTTCTATGACACCGATGTACGTCTGTTCAATGAAAAGGAAAGTTTTGCCCATTTAAAGGGAATGTACCGTGCCTTGTGGGGTATCAGTTACGATTTGGATGCCCACAATCTTTTTTCGTTCGAAGCCTCATACGTTAACCGCAACAACGAAGTGACATCGCATGACATCACCCGGCGGATATTGAACGGCAAGTACGAACAAGATTCGGAAGGAGGCATGGACAATAATAATAAGTATTGGGAAAACAACCTTTCCTTTATCTATACCCATAAATTCAACGACAACGGCGAACTGAGCTTCCAAGCCGACCGCCTGGAAAAGCATACCGACGGGACGGACCGTAACCGGTTCCGCTATGCCGACGGCACCCAAACCGCCAACGACAATGTCAGCGACGAGAAGCATCTGCTCTACACCGCCCGACTGGACTATACCCAACGCTTCAAGCAGGGTGGCGGACAACTGAAAATGGGGGTGAAATACTCCAACATCTCCGATGAGCAGGATATGGATTATGCCTATTTCACCAACAATCAAAAGGACATGGAGGCAAGCTATACCGATTTATATACGTATTCGGAAGAAGTGTATGCGGCATACGCCAAATATTCCTTCAAGGCAGGCAAGTTCGATTTCAATGCCGGTTTGCGTCTGGAACATGCTTTGCTCTCTCCCCGTTCGTCCAGCAATCCCGAACGGAATCAAGAAAGTACATATACCGACTGGGCTCCGGAGTTGGGCATCAACTATGCCATTAACAAGGAAAAGGGGCACAACATCGCTTTGCAATACAACCGCTCCATTTCCCGACCATTTTTCTTTTATTTGAATCCGAGAGTGGAACGGGTGAACGAATACACGTATAGCATGGGTAATCCGTTATTGGGACCTTCTACGACCGACCGCTTTTCGCTGCGTACCACACTTTTTAACGGCTATACCTTGGGGTTGAATTACAACCATACCGGCAATGGCATCATCGAGTTGCCCGAGAATGTGGACGGCATCCTTTACACCACCCCACAAAGAGGGATGAAGGATACGGATTATTCGGTTTATTTAGGTATTCCCGTGAAGTTGAAGCAATGGGGACAACTCAACTTTTCGATCGATTATTCCTATGGGGAACAATCCTACCGGGACAGACATAGCAGCAACAGCTGGTGGATGTTCAGTTTCTCCGGCTTGTTCCAACTGCCCAAGGATTTCAGTATCAATGTGGTCTTTGCTGATGCGACTCCATTGAAATCCTTGTATGGGGAAATGGACAGTAACCCGGTGGGAATGGTGCATATCAACAAATCGTTCCTGAAGCGTTCGTTGAATGTTTCCTTGATGTTCAATGACATCTTTAACAGTTTCGGCAGTTTGAAGCAGGAATATTACTACAACGACCATTCCCAAATTTCCAAGCCTACCTATCATGGATTTACCTTTGGGGTAAATGTGCGCTACACCCTCCGTTGGGGCCAGAAATCCATGGTACGCCGGGGCGGAAGCGGCAATACCGAAGAAAGCAGCCGTTTAGGAACTAACTGATACTCCATATTATGCCCAAATACCATTTCTACAAGCAGTATGACCATTCCGATTGCGGAGCCACCTGCCTCCGCATCATCTTCCGCTACTACGGCAAGCACTTCACGGCCGCCACCATGCAGCGGATGGCCGCTTGCGGCCACGAAGGTACCTCGTTCTTCGAACTGAAGACGGTGGCGGAAAAGTTCGGAATGGAAACTTGTGCCCTCCGTCTGACGTGGGAGGAACTGAAAGAAGTACAGAAACCGTGCATCGTGCACTGGAGGGGAAACCACTTTGTGGTGCTCACCCGTATCCGCAAGAACCTGTGGAGCCGGAAGGAGGAGGCCGTGGTGATAGACCCGGCACACGGATTCCTGCACTACAGCCGCGAGGAGTTCCTGAAACATTGGCAGAAGCAGGAGGGACGGGGCGGACATGCCTTGGTGCTGACCCCCACCGAAGCGTTCGGACGACTGGACGGTGAGAACGAAGTGAAACTCACCTGGGCCGATTTGATGGATCATGTGCTGCCACATGCCAAGTCGCTTTTGGGGGTGTTGGGTACCATGGCCGTAGGCGGGTTCATCAGCATGTCGCTGCCGTTCTTCACGCAGTACATGGTAGACCATGGCATCGGCAACAAGAGCCTGTATGCCATCTCGTTGGTGCTGTTTGCCCAGTTGCTGCTCACCTTGGGGCAGTTGGGCAACGACCTGTTGCGCGGATGGCTCACCCTGAAGTGTACTTCGCTCATCAGTATCTCGTTTATCCACCGCTTCCTCACCAAACTCACACGGTTGCCCATCGCCTTCTTCGAGACAAGGAATGCGGGCGACATCATGCAACGCATCAGCGACAACAACCGCATACAGACCTTCGTGACGAATACCATTGTGAGCACCGGCATCTCGCTTATCTTCTTTGTGGTCTATACGGGACTGATATTAGAGTTCGGCATCTCGCTGTTCGGTGCATTCATGATAGGGGCCGTGCTGTACATCGGGTGGACGGTGCTTTTCCTGAAAAAACGCAGGCAGATAGATGCCAAGCGTTTTCAGAACTTGGCCGACAATCAAGGCAACCTGATACAGTTGGTAAGCGGCATGGCCGACATCAAACTGAACAACTGCGAGAAACTGAAGGTGGAGGAATGGCACAGCATCCAGCAGAAGATATACCGTACCAACCTGCAGAGCCGGTCGTTGGAGAATGTACAGAGTGTGGGGGCTACCTTCATCGACCAGGTGAAGAACCTCGTCATCTGCTTCATGGCGGCACGCTTGGTAGTACAGGATGTGCTCACCCTTGGCGAGATGTTCACCATACAGTACATCTTGGGGCAGATGAACGCTCCACTGAAACGCTTCTCCGCCATGATACAGGAGATACAGGATGCCAATCTGAGTATGGAACGCTTGGGCGACATCTACAACCGCGAGGACGAAAGACCGGCAGGAAGAGCAGTCGTCGGGTACATACCGGTAGAGGCGGACATGGTAATGAAGCATGTATCGTTCCGCTATCCTTCCTCGTCGACCGACATACTGAAGGACATCAACCTGACGATACCCAACGGCAAGACCACTGCCATAGTAGGAGCCAGCGGAAGCGGCAAAACCACCCTGCTGAAGTTGCTGTACGGCTATTATCCGCCCACTGAGGGCGAAGTGCAGTTGGCGGGCCGGTGCTTGCAGGACTACCGCTTAGAAAAATGGCGCGAAATCTCCGGTGTGGTGATGCAGGACGGCTACATCTTCTCGGACACCATTGCCCAAAATGTAAAGATGACCGATATGCCCTATGAAGATGGAGAAGTGGAATTTGCCTGCGAGCATGCCTGCATAGACGAATTTATCGAAAGCCTTCCGCTGAAGTACGAAACCAAGATAGGCCCCGATGGCGAAGGACTCAGCACCGGGCAGAAACAGCGTATCCTGCTGGCCCGTGCCCTGTTCCGTGCCCCATTCTTCATGTTCTTAGACGAGGCCACCAGCGCACTCGACAGTGAAACGGAGCGCGAAATCATCCGGCGGATTCGTAATATCTATGTAGGCCATACCATTGTGATGGTGGCTCACCGACTGAGTACCATCCGCCATGCCGACCACATTATTGTAATGGATCAAGGCCGAGTGGCGGAGCAAGGCACGCACGAGGAACTGATGGCGCGCGAGGGTGTCTACCATCGGTTGGTGAAGTGCCAGACGGATAGTTGCATGTAAGGAAAGGGCATGACGGTTTGCTTCCGTCGGGGCAGATGTAGAAGTATAATGCCGCACTACACAAAAGTACAGTGCGGCACT
>CAZFDP010000088.1:0-7115 GCA_964518185.1 uncultured Phocaeicola sp.
TTTTTTTGAATCTGCAAGCGTTTTTCGCTCTTTTTTTCATAAAAAGTTGTACTCTTCTTTCTATAAAACGCAGAGACACGGAGTCCAGAAGGCCTTATTGCTTGAAAATAAACGCTCTGTGTCTTCGTGTCTCTGTGTTCAATCAATTAAATCATCTCGATGCTTCGTTTGATGAAATTATTGAGTGCTTCACCTTTAAGCATATTGTTCTGTAACAAGGCAAGGTCTACCAACTGGCGTACAATCTTATAGCCACCGGCATATTTGCTCAGTACAGCTTCTTTTTTACTCTTTTCATCGGCCAGTTTCTTTTCCACATCACTCAGCGCTTCCTTATCGGCTTGTGGTATTTCGTCCTGTTTCTTGCCTTCCTGTTTCTTCTGTAATTCGCTTTGTTCAAAGTTTAGGGCAGCGATACTGGTTTCAATAGGAAGGAGTTCAGTACTGCAAGCATCGTTGGTATCATTCAGCACTTGCTTCACAAGTTTGTGGTCAGAGTTAAGCACTACATTGAACATATCAGGCATTTCGCCATAGAAACTCATACCAGCTTGTATGTTAGCCATTTCCTTCATACGGCGCATGTACTCGCTCTGTGTAATCAGGATAGGAGCACCGTTTTCGCCCATGGCTTGTGTTTCTACATTAAATTCCACCTTTTTCATTTGTGGCAACTGACTGCGGAATACAGCAGAAAGGATGTTTTTCTTTTCCGAAGCCAATTCTTCCCCCTTCGGTTCGTCTTTGGCAATAAGGCGGTCTACCACATCACTGTCCACCCGTGTAAAGCGGCACTTTTCTAACTTCTGTTCCAGCATGCTCACCATCGCTACATCCAACTGGCCATCCATCAAGAGTACGTTGTAACCCTTGTTCTTGGCTGCATCAATGTAACTGTATTGCTCATCCAAATTATTTGAATACAGGTAGATAAGATTACCATCCTTGTCTGTCTGGTTATCCTTTATCAAGGTCTTGTATTCTTCGTAAGTATAATAACTGCCATCAGTATCCTTCAGCAACGAGAACTTGTTGGCCTTGTCGTAGAAATCTTCTTGAGTAAGCATACCGTAGTGAATAAAGATCTTCAGGTCGTCCCACTTGGCCTCAAAATCCTTGCGGTCATTCTTGAAGATGCCCTGCAAGCGGTCGGATACCTTTTTGGTGATGTAAGTAGAGATTTTTTTCACGTTCGAGTCGCTCTGTAAATAAGAACGCGATACATTCAAAGGTATGTCCGGTGAGTCAATGACTCCATGCAGCAAGGTCAAGAAATCGGGTACAATACCTTCTACCGAATCTGTTACATACACTTGGTTGCAATAGAGTTGTATCTTGTTCTTCTGTAGTTCAATGTTACTCTTGATTTTGGGGAAGTAGAGCACACCGGTAAGGTTGAACGGATAGTCTACATTCAAATGAATCCAGAACAAAGGTTCGTCGGCCATAGGGTAGAGGTCGCGATAGAATTTCTTGTAGTCTTCATCCTTCAAGTCCATCGGCTTCTTGGTCCACAATGGTTCGCTATCGTTTATTACGCTGTCCTCGTCGGTTTCTACTTGCTTACCGTCCTTCCAATCCTTCTTCTTGCCGAAAGCTACCGGAATGGGGAGGAAGCGGCAATATTTGTTCAATAAGGCTGAGATACGCGATTCTTCCAGGAATTCCTTGCAATCGTCGTCAATATAGAGGATGATATCTGTACCACGGTCGGCCTTGTCTACATTCTCAAGGGTAAATTCCGGGCTTCCGTCACAAGTCCATTTCACGGCTTGTGCCTCTTCTTTATATGATTTGGTTACGATTTCCACTTTCTTGGCTACCATGAATGCAGAATAGAAACCAAGTCCGAAGTGGCCGATGATGGCATTGGCGTCTTCCTTATACTTGTCGAGGAAATCGTTAGCGCCCGAGAAGGCTATTTGGTTGATGTATTTGTCTATTTCTTCAGCGGTCATACCAATACCCCGGTCACTGATGGTGATGGTTTCCTTGGCTACATTCACCTTTACGGTAAGGTCTCCTATTTCGCCCTTGAAATCGCCTTTCGAAGCGTATGTTTTCAGTTTCTGAGTGGCATCTATAGCATTCGACACCAACTCACGAAGAAAGATTTCGTGATCACTATACAAGAATTTTTTGATGATGGGGAAAATATTTTCAGTAGTTACCCCAATGTTTCCTTTTTGCATGATTCTTATTTTTTTAAGTTTATATTCTTTGTTTGCTTACGTTTCATTCTGAACGAAGTGAAGAATCTGAATGCATTAGTTAATGTAATCAGCTCCTTCGCGTGGCTCAGGATGACAAATACTTTGTGTATACTACAAAAAAAATGCCAGACGTTGAAATCTGACATTTTGGCATATTGCTTATGTATGGGGTTATTCCACCTTCATTACAAGGGTATCCTTCTCCTTGTCGTAGGTGCCACAAATGGTACTTCCTTCGTGTATTTCACTTCCTAAAATCACTTCGGCCAACGGGTCTTCCACATAGGTTTGGATAGCTCTTTTCAGGGGACGGGCTCCATATTGCACATCATAACCCTTCTTGGCAATAAAATGCTTGGCCTCATTGTCTATCACCAACCGGTAGGCAATGTTTTCAATACGCTTGTACAACCCTTCGAGTTCTATATCGACTATTTTCACCAAGCTGTCCATTTCCAGTTGGTCAAAGTTTATGATTTCGTCCAAACGGTTCAGGAATTCGGGTGCAAATGTCTTGTTCAGCGCCTTGGTTATGATGCTTCTCGAATGTTCCTTCATATTTGCACTCTGCCCGGAAGTAAAACCAATTCCTAGACCAAAGTCCTTCAACTGGCGGGTACCAATATTGGAAGTCAGGATAATGACCGTATTCTTGAAATTCACCGTACGTCCGTTGGCATCAGTCAACCGTCCTTCGTCCAATACCTGCAGCAAAACGTTGAACACATCCTGATGTGCCTTTTCTATCTCGTCCAGCAAAACGATGGAGTAGGGCTTACGCCGTACCTTCTCAGTCAGCTGGCCACCTTCCTCATAGCCAACATACCCCGGAGGAGCTCCCATCATTCGCGATACGGCATGCTTTTCCATATATTCACTCATATCTATACGGATAAGCGCATCGGGAGATCCAAACATGAAGGTAGCCAATTCCTTGGCCAAATGTGTTTTACCCACCCCTGTAGGCCCCAGGAACATGAATGTACCGATAGGACGGTTAGGGTCTTTCAGTCCGATACGGCTACGACGGATGGCCTTGACCAGTGTTTCTATGGCCTTGTCCTGCCCAATCACTTTCCCCATCAGTTCTTCCTTCATGCCCATCAGACGCATGTTTTCGCTTTGTGCCAATTTCTGTACAGGTACCCCCGACATCATGGACACCACTTGGGCAATCTGTTCATCATCTACCGATTCCCGGTTTTCCTTCATACTCTCTTCCCACCTTTGTTTCATGATTTCCAAAGCAGAAGTATGTACATTCACCTGGTCCCGATAGCTGGCAGCCAATTCATAGTTCTGAATTTTCACCGCTTCTGCTTTCTTGTTTTTCAGTTCGTCTATCAACTTTTCCTGTTCCTCTATTTCCTTGGGTACAGACACCTTACTGATGTGTACCCGCGAACCGGCTTCATCCAAAGCATCAATGGCCTTGTCGGGAAAAAAACGGTCGGTAATGTATCGGTCTGTCAATTTGACACACGCTTCAAGTGCCTCGTCGGTATAGTTCACATTGTGATGTTCTTCATACCGTTCCTTTATATTTTTCAGGATCTGAAGTGTTTCTTCAGGAGTGGTAGGTTCCACTATAATCTTCTGGAAACGTCTTTCCAAGGCACCGTCTTTTTCAATGTTCTTGCGATATTCATCCAATGTTGTGGCACCGATGCATTGTATTTCGCCACGTGCCAAAGCCGGCTTCAGCATATTGGCGGCATCCATAGACCCCGCTGCATTACCCGCTCCTACAATGGTGTGTATTTCATCCATAAAAAGAATGATGTCCGGATTGTTCTGAAGTTCCTTCAGGATACCACGGAGACGTTCTTCAAACTGACCGCGATATTTGGTTCCGGCCACTACACTGACCATATCAAGGGTAACCAACCGCTTGTTGAAAAGAATGCGCGACACCTTCTTCTGTACAATACGCAATGCCAATCCTTCTACTATAGCCGATTTACCCACACCCGGTTCACCTATCAGCACAGGGTTGTTCTTCTTCCGTCGGCTCAAGATTTGTGCCAAACGTTCAATTTCCTTTTCTCTTCCTACTACAGGATCCAGTTTTCCCTCTTCGGCAGCCTTTGTCATGTCTGTACTGAAGTTATCAAGAATCGGAGTATCGTTTGCCGGTTTTGCCGTTTTGGCAGTCTGTGCCTGCCGACTGGCATAATTGCCCGACAACTGATTCTGTGAATGCAGGTAATGACCGGGCTTGTCGTCTTCATCCTCGTCTTCCTCATCCTCGTCAAGCCCAAAGCCCGAACGGGGTTTGTCCACCTTTAACGATAAGGTTTCCAGCACCTTGTCATAGGTTATTCCATGTTCTTCCAGAATCTGGGCAGCTTCATTGTTCTTCTGTTTCAGCATGGCCAACAATATATGTTCTGCATCCGCAGCCTCGCTTCGCTGTAATTTTGCTTCCAGAATACAGAGTTTCAGTATGCGTGACGCTTCTTCATTGAAACTGACATCTTCGTCAGTACAGGGTGTAGCATACCGGCGTACCTTTTCTTCTATGGCCATTTTTATCTGTATCGGATCTATCTGCAATTTAAATAAACTTTCATAAGCTTTCCCGGTACCTTCACGCAGTATCCCCAACAACAGGTGTTCAGTACCTATATAAGGGCTTTGCAGGCGGTTCGCCTCTTCCTTGCTGTACGTAATGATATCGGACACTCTATGTGTAAACTGGTTATTCATACTTTATTTTAATTGTTTTCTTCATAAAAAGACTTGCAAAGATACGCATAAATCCATACATCCTTTGCATTTCACATTTCTTTAACTACAAAAACCATGCCAAAGTTTGCAAAGTGTCGCATTATTTCGACTTTTATTCTTATCTTTGTCCCATTAAATTATAAAACATTAAAGAAAATATGTTCAGAAGTCATACTTGCGGTGAGTTACGACTCGCCGATGCAGGCAAAAATGTAACACTGGCCGGATGGGTACAGCGTTCACGTAAGATGGGCGGGATGACCTTTGTAGACCTCCGCGACCGTTATGGTATTACCCAGTTGGTTTTCAATACCGAAGTAAATGCCGAATTGTGCGAACAGGCCAACCATCTGGGACGTGAGTTCGTAATCCAAGTAACCGGAGAAGTAAACGAGCGCTCCAACAAGAATTTGAATATCCCTACTGGCGAAATCGAAATTATCGTATCCCGGTTGAACGTACTCAATAGTGCACTTACCCCTCCGTTCACCATCGAAGACAATAGTGACGGCGGTGACGATATCCGCATGAAATACCGTTATCTGGATTTGCGCCGTACTCCCGTACGTTATAATTTGGAGCTCCGTCATAAAATGACCATGGAAGTACGCCGTTACCTCGACAGCCAGGGCTTCCTCGAAATCGAAACCCCCATGCTGGTAGGTTCAACTCCCGAAGGTGCACGCGACTTTGTAGTGCCTTCGCGCATGAATCCGGGCCAATTCTATGCTTTGCCCCAATCGCCTCAAACCCTGAAGCAGTTGCTCATGGTATCGGGTATGGACCGTTACTTCCAGATTGTAAAGTGTTTCCGTGATGAAGACCTTCGTGCAGACCGTCAGCCGGAATTTACACAAATCGACTGCGAAATGAGTTTCGTGGAACAAGAAGACGTTATCAGCCTCTTCGAAGGTATGGCCAAGCACTTGTTCAAGGAACTCCGTGGAGTGGAACTGACCGAGCCGTTCATCCGCATGCCGTGGGCCGATGCCATGAAATATTATGGTAGCGACAAGCCCGATATCCGTTTCGGCATGAAGTTTGTAGAATTGATGGATATCCTGAAAGGACACGGATTCGGTGTATTCGACAGTGCAGCCTATATTGGTGGTATCTGTGCCGAAGGTGCTGCCACTTATACCCGCAAGCAGCTCGACCAACTGACCGACTTTGTAAAGCGTCCTCAAATCGGTGCCAAGGGTATGGTATATGCCCGTGTAGAAGCCGATGGCAATGTAAAGTCAAGCGTAGACAAGTTCTACACACAAGAAGTACTCCAACAAATGAAGGAAGCTTTCGGTGCCAAGCCGGGCGACTTGATTTTGATTCTCAGCGGAGACGATGCCATGAAGACCCGCAAGCAGCTTTGCGAACTCCGTCTGGAAATGGGACGTCAATTGGGCTTGCGCGACAAGAATCAGTTCGCTTGTCTGTGGGTGGTCGATTTCCCCATGTTCGAATGGAGCGAAGAAGAAGGCCGTTTGATGGCTATGCACCATCCGTTCACCCATCCCAAGGACGAAGACATCCCGATGCTTGATACCAACCCGGCAGCCGTTCGCGCCGATGCCTACGATATGGTTATCAATGGTGTTGAAGTAGGAGGGGGCTCCATCCGTATCCACGATGCCCAGTTGCAGGCCAAGATGTTCGAAATTCTTGGATTTACCCCCGAAAAGGCTCAGGAACAGTTCGGCTTCCTGATGAATGCCTTCAAGTACGGTGCACCTCCTCATGGTGGTTTGGCATACGGACTCGACCGTTGGGTATCACTCTTTGCCGGTCTCGACAGCATTCGCGACTGCATCGCTTTCCCGAAGAACAATAGCGGACGCGATGTAATGCTCGATGCACCTGCCGCACTCGATCCCAAACAGTTGGACGAACTTCAGTTGGCTTTGGATTTAAAGAACGAATAATAAATAATCAGGAAGCTGTGTCATAAATGTATTTTAGGCACGGATTAACACGGATTGCACGGATAAATTTAATGTAAACATACACTTAATACTTCGTTATTTTCTTTCCAATCCATTGAAAATAAATGAGTTAGATAACATTATTTAGCATAATAAAATTGGTCAAGTGACTGATTTTCAGTATCTTTAATGGTATCCTACCACACATTAAGGAGATGGAGAAAACAGCACTTGACCGATATGAGGGAATCGT
>CAZFDP010000089.1:0-7099 GCA_964518185.1 uncultured Phocaeicola sp.
TTTATCATTCGTAAAACATCGTTTTCTTCTTCGTAACTCATCCTTATAAAAAGAATGGGAAAAGTTGAATTTTAATCGATTTTAAGAAAAAAAAGTAGAAACATACCTTATTATATAGGAACGATTCCGCTTTTTTTCTACTTTTGCACCCAAATTTGAAAAATATGCAGAAAAATCTCGTAATAGTAGAGTCACCTGCCAAGGCAAAGACCATTGAAAAGTTTTTGGGAGATGACTACAAAGTACTTTCCAGTTACGGTCATATCCGCGACTTGAAGAAGAAGGAATTCAGTATTGATGTAGAGAATGGATATCGTCCCACTTATGAAATTCCGGAAGACAAGAAGAAGTTGGTAAAGGATTTGAAGGCCGAAGCCAAGAAAGCCGATATGGTATGGCTTGCATCCGATGAGGACCGCGAAGGAGAAGCTATTTCATGGCATTTGTTCGAGGTATTGGGATTGGATCCGGCCAAGACCAAGCGTATCGTATTTCATGAAATTACCAAAAGTGCCATTCTGAAGGCTATTGAAAACCCACGGAATATTGATGTAAACTTGGTTAATGCCCAACAAGCACGTCGTGTACTCGACCGTATTGTGGGTTTTGAACTCTCGCCAGTATTGTGGCGGAAAGTAAAACCGGCTCTTTCTGCAGGACGTGTACAGTCGGTAGCCGTTCGTTTGATAGTGGAACGCGAACGCGAAGTGAATAACTTCGTAAGCGAATCGGCTTATCGGGTAACAGCTGTATTCGAAGTTCCTGATAAGGATGGCGAAAAGACTGAAGTACGTGCCGAATTGAACAATCGTTTCAAAACCAAGGAAGAAGCTCGTGCATTTCTGGAAACTTGTAAGGATGCTTCGTATAATATCAGTGACATTGTAACCCGTCCTACTAAAAAATCTCCGGCTCCTCCGTTTACTACCTCCACTTTGCAACAAGAAGCTGCCCGTAAATTGGGTTTTTCTGTATCGCAAACCATGGTTATTGCCCAGCGATTGTATGAAAGCGGACAAATTACCTACATGCGTACCGACTCTGTAAACCTATCCGATTTGGCATTGGCTACCAGTCGTAAAACCATTACAGAACTGATGGGCGAACAATATGTCAAAACCCGTCAGTTTGCTACCAAAACTAAAGGAGCACAAGAAGCGCACGAAGCCATTCGTCCTACCTATATGGAAAACGAAAAAATTTCTGGATCTTCACAAGAACAGAGACTTTACGAATTGATATGGAAACGTACCATCGCTTCACAGATGGCCGATGCAGAACTTGAAAAAACCACTGCAACAATCACTATTTCCGGTAGCCAGGAAACTTTTATGGCAGTGGGCGAAGTAGTAACTTTCGATGGTTTCCTTCGTGTATATAAAGAATCCTTTGATGAAGATACTGAACAGGAAGACGAAAGCCGTTTGTTACCTCCTTTATCTGTTGGACAGTCTTTAAAACAAAAGGAAGTATTGGCTACCCAACGTTTTTCCCAATGTCCTCCCCGTTATACAGAAGCCAGTTTGGTACGTAAATTGGAAGAATTGGGTATCGGACGTCCGTCAACTTATGCACCTACCATTTCTACCATTCAACAACGCGAATATGTAGAAAAAGGCAATAAAGAAGGTACAAAGCGCGAATATGATTTATTGAAACTGAAAGGCAACAAGATAACCGAAACCGTAAAATCAGAACTTTACGGAAACGAAAAGGCAAAACTTTTGCCCACCGATGTAGGAACAGTAGTCAATGATTTCCTGATGGATTATTTCCCTGAAATTATGGACTATCACTTTACTGCTACTGTAGAAAAGGAATTCGACGAAGTGGCCGAAGGAAAAAAAGAATGGAGCGGTATGATGGGAACATTCTACAAAGATTTTCATCCATTGGTAGAAAAGACCATGAATACCAAAACTGAACATAAAGTAGGCGAACGTATGTTGGGTACAGACCCTGTCAGCGGAAAACCGGTATCAGTAAAGATAGGTCGTTTTGGTCCCGTTATTCAAATTGGTTCAGCCGATGACGAAGAAAAGCCTAAATTTGCCCAATTGGCCAAAGGCATGTCTTTGGAAACCATAACTTTGGAAGAAGCACTCGAATCATTCAAACTTCCGCGTATTTTAGGTGAATTCGAAGAAAAGATAGTTTCTGTTGGTGTAGGTAAATTTGGTCCTTATATTCGTCACGACAATGCTTTTGTTTCAGTACCAAAAGAAAAGGATCCAATGGAAATAGCATTGGAAGAAGCCATAGAACTGATAAAGGCCAAACGCGAAGCTGCCGAAAACAAAATCATCAAAGTGTTTGCCGAAGAACCCGAATTGCAAATTCTGAATGGTCGTTACGGTCCTTATATTGCTTATCAGAAAAAAAACTACAAGATTCCAGAAAGTGTAGAACCTAAAGATTTGAATTTGGAAACTTGTTTCAAAGTTATTGAATTGCAAAAGGAAAAGAAAGAAATCCGTAAGTCCCGTTATAATAGTAAGAAAAAATGACGCGTGTTTTTCTCATCGGTTATATGGGTGCCGGAAAAACAACCTTAGGAAAGGCATTTGCCCGTGATTTGGGATTGACATTCATAGATTTGGACTGGTACATTGAAGAACGTTTCCATAAGACTGTACAACAAATCTTTGCAGAACGTTCCGAAGAAGGTTTCCGCGATTTGGAAAGACGGATGCTTCACGAAGTGGCCGAATTCGAAAATGTAGTAATTTCGGCCGGTGGAGGTACTCCTTGTTTCTTCGACAATATGGAATATATGAACCAAAATGGAGAAACCGTCTTTTTGGAAGTCAGTCAGGAGGTATTGTTCCGTCGTTTGAAAGTAGCCAAACAGCAACGTCCGTTATTGGCACAAAAAACCGATGAGGAACTGAAAACATTTATCTCCGATGCACTCCAAAAGCGTATGCCCCATTATTCCAAGGCCAAACATATTTTTCAGGCCGATGAATTGGAAGACAAACATCAGATACAGCAATCTGTAGATGCATTGAAAAAACAATTAAAACTCAACGTATGAAAGAAAAACTCACACTTGTCAAGGTTGGTGGTAAAATAGTGGAAGAAGAAGCGACACTGAAACAACTTTTGGCCGATTTTTCAGCTATTGAAGGATATAAAGTATTGGTTCACGGTGGTGGACGTTCGGCCACCAAACTGGCTGCCCAATTGGGCATTGAAAGCCAGATGGTAAATGGTCGTCGCATTACCGATGCCGAGACATTGAAGGTGGTAACCATGGTTTATGGTGGATTGGTGAACAAAAACATTGTGGCCGGTCTTCAAGCAAAAGGTGTGAATGCCATAGGATTGACAGGTGCCGATATGAATGTTATCCGTTCGGTAAAACGTCCGGTAAAGGATGTGGATTATGGTTTTGTGGGTGATGTACAGAAAGTAAATGCCGAACTATTGGGAAACCTCATCCGTCAAGGGGTAGTACCTGTTATGGCTCCTTTAACACACGATGGACAAGGTAGTATGCTTAATACCAATGCCGATACCATTGCCGGTGAAACAGCCAAGGCATTGGCCCAACTTTTCGATGTGACTTTAGTATTTTGTTTCGAGAAAAAAGGTGTACTCCGCGATGAAAATGATGATGAGAGCGTTATTTCCGTTATCACTCCCAATGATTTCCAATCATATGTAGAACAACGAATTATTCAAGGCGGTATGATTCCCAAACTGGAAAACTCGTTTTCGGCTATTGATGCCGGAGTGTCTCGAGTCATCATAACACAAGCTTCGGCTATTAATGGTGAAGGTGGAACCGTTATTTGTAAATAATTTATTCAATAAACGATTAATAGAGAACTATGTCATTCATTACAGATTTAATAAAGGAAAAAGCCGGAGATATATTAGGTAATGTATCACTTTCGGATGAATTGAAGGAAAAAGTTGTAGGTGGTATGTCCGATTCTATTTTCGGCAGTATCAAACAAACAGCAGGTAAAGAAGGAGGTATTGACCAACTTATAGAATTGTTTACCGGTCGTGAATCGGCTGTTTCCAGTCCTGTTACCCAGTTGGCAGGTAATTTATTCAGTTCAGATATTGCCAAGAAACTTGGTTTGTCTCCTGCTATTGTCAGTACCATTCTTCCGTTGATACCGAAAGTAATCGAAACATTTACTTCAAGTAAGAAAATCGATGTGAATGATCTTATTTCGGAAGTGACTAAAGCAGGTGTAGCAGATAAACTTAAGGATGCAGCCGGAAGTATATTGGGTGGTTTCTTTAAATAGAAGAAAAAATGGACAATAAATTGGTATTTGTCACTAATAACAAACATAAGTTGGAAGAAATTTCCCAAATTTTGGGCGATAAGATTGAACTTTTAAGTTTGAAGGATATTCATTGCGAAGAAGATATTCCTGAAACTGCCGATACATTAGAAGGTAATGCCTTTCAAAAAGCTTCTTATATCCATCAGAATTATGGATACGATTGTTTTGCCGATGATACCGGATTGGAAGTCGATGCGTTGAATGGTGCACCTGGTGTGTTCTCGGCCCGTTATGCAGGTGAAGGACACGATTCTGAAGCCAATATGCAGAAACTTCTTCAGAATCTTCAAGGAGTATCCAATCGGAAAGCCCAGTTCCGTACTTCCATTTGCCTGATAATGAAAGATGAAAAACATACATTCGAAGGTATATGTAAAGGCGAAATCATCGAGGAAAAACGTGGAGGTGCCGGTTTTGGATATGACCCTATCTTTGTTCCCGAAGGATATGACATGACTTTTGCCGAATTAGGAAATGATATCAAGAACCAAATCAGCCATCGGGCTAAGGCAGTCAATTTACTTTGTCAGTTTTTAAAGAACAAATAAACTAAAGAGTCCATCAAAAGATGGACTCTTTAGTTTCTGTAGTAAACAATTCCAGTGCTTTGATGCCCATTACCGAATTACCTTTTGAATTTAATCTCGGACTCCATACAGCTACCGAATACTGTAACGGATAAATGGCTACAATTCCTCCTCCTACACCACTTTTTCCCGGAAGTCCTACCAAATAGGCAAATTCGCCCGCTTCATCATAAAATCCACAAGTCTGCATAATGGCATTCATACGCTTTACCTGAGAAGAAGTCAGAGTAATCCCGGCATAATCGAATTTTTTCCGGTGATTGGCAAAAACCATGAATGCACGCGATAATTCCCTGCAACTCATTTCAACGGAGCACATCAGAAAATAGAAATGAAGTACTCGTTCTATATCGTTTTCTATGGTTCCATGATATTTCAGCAAATTGGCAATGGCCGCATTCAAATAACCATTTTCCCGTTCAGAAATCGCTACATTTTCATTATATTCCAATGTATCCTCTCCTGCTATGGCACGTACAAAAGCTAAAAATTCCTCTTCAGGACGTTTCAAATGTGTCAATAGGATATCTGTAAGTACAATGGCTCCGGCATTGATGAACGGGTTTCGGGGAATTCCTTTCTCCACTTCCAATTGCACCAGCGAATTGAAAGCTGTTCCCGAAGGTTCTTTACCCACCCGTTTCCAAAGGTCGTCACCTTTCAATGCAAGGCACATGGCCAATGCAAACACTTTCGATATACTCTGGATAGAGAAACGGGTATCGGCCTGTTCAATGGAGTAAATCTCTCCATAAACCGTATGGATACACATACCGAACTGATCGGGATTCACTTGAGCCAATGCCGGAATATAATCCGCTTGTTTTCCTTCCTTGGCATATGGCTGTATGGCTTGATAAATATTTTCAAGTATCTGTTGATATTCCATAGCTAATTGATTTTATACATTCCATCATAATGATGATATTCGGCAAAAGTATGGAAAAATACGATAAGCCGAAACATAAGGGAGGTACTTTGTTTATTCCGGTTGGTAAACTTGCAATTGCAGTTCTCCCTTCAAGGCTCCGAGGGCGTTATAAGCCAATGAACCCATTTCGTCTTCGCCGGGCATCAGCACAATGTTTCCCAAACAATCTATCCAATTACGGAGGATTTTTATACAATATTCGCTATGGGCGATACCACCTGTAATGATGATGGCATCCACTTTACCACGAAGGGCAATGTAGCGGGAACCTGTTTCCTTAGCCACAGTATAGAGCATGGAATCGAGTACTTGCTTATAGGGTTGTTCGCCTCTTTCAGCTTTCGAGGCAATGGTTATCATGTCGTTTTCTCCCAAATGGGCAGCCAACCCACCACCACCGTTCAGCATTTTCTTGATTTGGCGAAGGTTGTACTTTCCGCTGAAACAGAGTTCAGCCAACTGGTCGGCCGGTACAGTACCGGCACGTTC
The DNA here is from genome assembly GCA_964518185.1 of uncultured Phocaeicola sp. GTDB lineage: Bacteria > Bacteroidota > Bacteroidia > Bacteroidales > Bacteroidaceae > Phocaeicola. Next base: position 6,318 of record CAZFDP010000089.1, read on the forward strand.
GGGACTGAAAGGTCCGTCACCATTCAAGGCATTATTCACATCGACCACTTTTCCCTTGCAGTGGGCACCTACAGAGATGCCTCCGCCTAAATGTATCACAATCAGGTTCAAATCTTCGTAATGTTTGCCGATGGAAGCGGCATATCGACGTGATACTGCCTTGCTGTTCAAGGCATGGAATATGGAGATGCGACGGATTTCGGGTATACCGGTAAGGCGTGCTTCAGGCATCAGTTCGTCGGCTACTTCAGGGTCGGCAATGTAGGCCGGACAGTTACATTCTTGTGCCAATTCGTCGGCTATCAGTGCACCTAAGTTACAAGCATGTTCCATTTGGGCATGAATCAGGTCATGCTTCATTTGTTCGTTGATGGCATATACGCCTCCCGGTGTGGGTTTCAGCAATCCTCCACGGGCAATCACTGCATCAAACTTGATGGGAATATCTGCTTCCACTAACATGCGGTGGACAAATTCTTTCCGGTATTCATATTGTTCGTTGATGTGGTGGAATTGTACCAAATCGTCTACCGGATGGTGCGCTCCCCCTATCCATACTTGCTTTTCGTTTTCATAAAGGGCCAATTTGGTAGAAGTGGAACCCGGATTTATTACAAATATCTTCATTTCTTAAAATCTATTTTAATACGGCCAACGAAGATACAAATAAAAACAGAGATACCCATTTCTTTAGAGGAATATTTTCATCCACTCCTCTCCAATACTTGTCTGTTATAGTCAAAAATATATCTACCTTAGTGCCGTTTAGTGAAATGAAAAAA
>CAZFDP010000090.1:0-7030 GCA_964518185.1 uncultured Phocaeicola sp.
TTGACAATGTGGTTTTCATTTCACATAAGCAAATAGTAGGGGAGATATAAAAATAGTAGGAGGAAAACTTGCCTTTGTTTCCTCCTACTCAATTAGAAATACCCTATTGTATTAAAAAACAAATACGCTTGCTTTACAATTAGGAATACGCAACAACTTGTTATATTTAGTTATTTGAAGTCCACTTGGAGTAGCTTCAGCTTTATTAAAGGATGAAACACTGGTAAGACTTCTTGCATAAGCAGCTGCTGATGTTTTAGTATATGCTTCAGGCAATACAAGTTTAAATGCACCATTCATATTGGCATAAGCAGCACCGTAATCAGGCATACCCATAACAAGCTTATTAACCGGGAATGTAATAACACCATCCACTAAAGTACCGCAATAGCCGGCTTCTTTTACTGTTTCGAAGTCGTAACCATTCTGCATATAGTACCATGCCATAGAGTATGTGTAGAATTCGCCATATCCCCAGTCAAAACCAAGAGATTGATATTCATAATAAACCCCTTCCGGATCACAAGCATTAATCTCAAGATAGTATTTCTTGGAAGCATCATAATCGCCTTCTTCATTATATGGATATGCAGCTCCGTATGGATTTACGATACGGTAAAGTCCCGGAGTATCCAGATTTTCTTCCACTTCCACTTCATATGAAACAGGTGATACTCTAAAAATTCCAGTCACCAAATCATCAGTATAAAGACCTATGCCGAGACTTTCCCATTTGGAAGCAGTACCTACAAATTCGAATGTCTGATATGCATTACCTTTGGCATTACCATCGGCATCGTAAGTAACGACAACTACAGAATATGTACCATCACCATCGAAAAGGAATTTAACTTCACCATCTTCTTCAATAGTAGTAGAAGCTATTGATTCGTCAATGATTCCAGCAATTGCGGCTTCGATATCATCACCCTTAACCATAGCTACTTTAGCGCTGGCTACATCTTCACCGAGCGTAATCTTTGATACGGACATCATATTTTCTCCTTTTGTATCGGTAAAGCGGCCTACATATTTCACTGTTGCCGTATAGTCGGTAAGTTCATAACCTGGAAGAGCAATAGCAAATTGGCCATTGTTATTTGAAGTATATAATCCACCATTATTATAATTCATCATACCAAAAAGTAAGACGCCTGAGGGGAATGTAATAACACCATCTTTAAGCGTCCCGGTATAACCGGCCTCTTTCATATTTTCCAAACTTGCTCCCTGTCTAACCATGTAATAATTGGCAAATGACCATGCTATCATTTCTCCATATCCCCAATCGCAACCAAGATTGCTCCGATTTATATATACTCCATCCGGATCACGAGCGTCTATTTCAAGATAATAATCTTTGTCTGTATAATAATCACCAGATTCATTATATTCGTATGCTTCTCCATAAGGATTCATCAAACGATAGATACCCGGATAGATATCATTCTCGCGAATTTCCAAATCATATTCCAGATTTTCTACACTATAGAAAGTAGTCAAAAGGTCTTCACGATAAGTGGCTGTTGAATCACCATTTTCTGCAACAACCTTGGTATAAGGTGCAGGTACACCAATAGTAAATGTGTACGAAGAATTGGCATACGGAGAATGAAGATTTTCATCGGCAATGCTTAAAGTTACATCCACCCAATCTTCATAATCGATGGTTGTTCCCAATTCGTAAGTCACTGTAAGCATAGCAGACTTACTGCCCTTGGCAAAATTTGCTGAAGTTGGGAAAGTAATCTTTCCTGCATCTTCGGTTTCAACGGTTACATCAATAGCAACGGTTAAGTCGGTATCATCGGCTCCACGACAGACTTCAATGTCATACGAAGTGGCTTTACGATCCAAATTCACCGTACTGCTCATGGTGTTTGGGAAATATACGCCTGTTGCAGTATCACCACTTGCAGGAGTGTATTCCGGCTCTTCTTCGCAAGATGTCCATACTAAAGATATGGAACAAAGCAAAGAAAGAAGGATATAGTTAAACTTTTTCATATATCGTTTCTTTTATTAGTTAATGACTTATTTATGTGTAACGGTTACTGAACAGCCATAGTCACCGGGTGCAGCATGTTCACCTGCAACAAAAACGGTCCATGTATATTCATTACCAGATTCGTGACGTTCGTTCTCCTTTACTGTTATGGTATATTTTGCAGTGGTTTTACCATCTTCAAAAGTTACTGTAGCAGGACAAACAAACCAATCTTCAATAGACACTTCCTCGTCTTCTTCCAACAAATCACTGTCTATCACAAAGTCTTTTATTCCAACTTCGGCTGTTAAAGAACCTTGTGATGACAAACGTGTCAAAGTCAATGTAATTTCATCATTGGGAATTTTGAAAGAGCCGGTTTCATAAAGAAAAGCGCAAACGTCTTCATTGGATTTATCGTATTCGTCCCAATGTGTCTTCTCGCAAGCTGTCATTATAAAAGCAAACAGTGCGAACAACAAGATTGAAGGGAATTTATTCAATTTCATATTATTCTAAATTATTAAGTGACACAATCGAATTAGAGGTCTGCAACCGGAGATGGTCTAGTACCGGCCTCATTATTTTCACCCAAAAGTGGATTGGCTTCAACTTCCGAATTAGGAATCTGGTAAATGAGAATCGGATTATTTGGTTGAATCAAGAATACAGCTTCTGCTTCAAAGCCACCACCACGACGGTCGATTGTCTTGTTCAGACGGAGCAAATCGAAATAAGAAAGTCCTTCACCCCAAAGTTCAATACGGCGTTGCTGGTAAACAGCTTCTTGTACCTCGGCAGCAGTTGTAGCTTCGCAAGTATAGCGTGGGTTACGATATTTGTTCACAAAAGTCTGCAATGTATTGGCACCTGTAGCAGGCGCTCCTCCCATAGCTTGACCTTCAGCCAAGATAAGATACATTTCTTCTACACGCATCAAAGGAACATCGTTAGCATTGGTAGAGCTATAGATTTCGTCTTCATAAGGAGCAAATTTCACCTGTGTATATGGATCTACACCTGCTTCATCAATGTAAGCTTGTTGTTTTTCGTCCAAGTTTGCAGATATACCTTTATCGTTCAACCACCAACCTTTACGGATGTCTGTTGCCGGGATTGATTCATACAATGCCTTGTTACAAGCTCTCCATGCACCTACAGATGCATATCCATAGTTCAAGGAACCCATGTGGCTAATCCAATTGACAATACCGGATGTAGCTACCGCATCTTTTTCTTCGATGAGTATGCCCCACATCCAAGAGTTGTCGCCGGCATCTGCAAATGTAGGCTTGCTGACTTCGCCACGTGAATAAGGAGTTGCAGAAGTGTTGGCTATAGCTGAAGCAGCATCATTGGCTGCATCATTCCAATTCTGCATGGTCAGATTGATACGGGCTCGGATTCCATAAGCCGTAGCTAAAGAGATGAATTTCTTGCCTGCACGTCCGGATTCAGGTTTCACAGATGTTTTTTCAAGCAATTCAATTGCTTTGCTGATGTCGGTCATTACTTGTGTATACACTTCTTCTACTGTGTTGCGTTTTACACCACCGGCATTGGCCACTTCTTCTGCATTAGTGTTAAGTACCACAGGAACACAAGCCTTATCCTTGTTGTTTACATAATTAAACTGGTAAAGCTGAGCCAATACAAAGTAGTCGAAAGCACGGAATGCCAATGCTTGTGCCACGTAGAATTGTTCTGTAGCATCTTCCGGGTCTTCGTCCAATGAGCTAAGTACGGTGTTGGCAGCATAAATTTGGTTATAGAGATTAGTCCAAATATTGAGTGTATAATCAGTGGTGGTTGTAATGTCTCTGAACATTAACGAATAAGAATACCAGTTATATCCGATGTTTCGACTTACGAGGTCCATACCACGAGAATCGAGCTGTAACATAACCGATGGATAACCAAAGTCATAATGGCCGAAACCTACCCCATTAGAATAATACAAGTTAGCGTATACACTGAATGAAGTAGCGATACCATTTACCCCGGCTTCAATCATTTCCGGTTGCTTGGAGTAAACAGATTCCTTTTGTTCTGAAGTAACAGTACTACCAAGAGGTGCTGTGTCGAGGTCGTTACAAGCCACGAACAATACGCTTGATAGAGCTGTAGCAAATATTATTTTTGATGTTTTCATTGTCTATTTCTTTTTATGAAGTTTTAAAATCAGAATACGAACTTAACACCACCTGAGATGGTACGCATGGCAGTATAAATAGAAGTGGTAGCTGTTGTGAAACTCTGGCGCGGGTCAAGTCCCTTGCGTGCACTCCAAAGGGCCAAATTGTCTGCCGAGCCATAAAGACGAATAGACTCAATACCCATTTTCTTGGTAAACTTATTAGGAAGAGTGTAACCAAGAGTAATATTGTTGATAGAGAAGTAATCCGATGACACTAAGAAACGGGTACTTGTACTATTGGCATAAGAATCTGTTGCATTCAAACGTGGAACATCTGTGTTATAGTTTTCAGGTGTCCAAGCGTCAAGAATGTCTGCATGCCAATTTTGGCCGTAATAGCTTGATGTGCCACTATGCATCAGCGATGAGTAACCACTATCATAAAGTTTTCCACCCAATTGATAAGCACATTGTACTGAAAGGTCAAAACCATAAGCACGGAAAGTAGACGAAATACCTCCATAAACAGTTGGCAGCAAGTCGCCTGTACCTTCACGGTTGGTATTATAAGCTTCATTCCAATCCCAGGTTGCATATTCTTTTCCTTTGACTGTTTCGCCATTGGTGTCTTTTGATGTTTCACGTGCCCAGTAAAGAGCTCTACCGGTAGTTTCGTCTACACCCGCATACTTTACCATATAGAATTGATACATGGATTCACCTTCTTTATAAATACGCGAACCGTCAATCATTTCACCATTCAGTTCCGGTGAAAGTGTCAAGATTTTATTGCCTAAGAAAGTGGCATTGAAATTCAAGTCCCAAGTGATGTCCTTGGTTGTAACAGGTTGGTAGTTCATCTCTATTTCAAGACCGTTATTGCGAATAGAACCAATATTTACAGGGATGGAAGAATACCCCAAAGTTCCGGTTACCGGTTTGTAATAAAGCATGTCGTCTGTCTGGCGGTTGAAGTATTCAACAGTACCGGCTAACTTGCCCTTCCAGAAGCTGAAGTCAACACCTACGTTGAATGAATTACTCTTTTCCCAAGTCAAGTCCTTATTGCCTTTGAATGCAAGAGTACCGTCCGACCAAGATTCTTCACCTGTAATGGAATATTGGTCAAGATACAAGTAATAATTACCTAAGTTGTCATTACCATTCTGACCGAAAGAGGCCTTGAACTTCAACTGGTCAACCCATTCAGTGTCTTCCAGGAATGCTTCCTTGGCAGCATCCCAAGCGGCACTTACAGAATAAAAGTTACCCCAGCGGTTGTCCGGATGGAAACGTGAAGAAGCATCACGACGGAAAGAAGCACCTACATAATACTTGCTATTGTAATTATATTTAAGTTGTGAAATAAATGCACGAGTTGAATATTCTGTAAACGAACCACTTGTGGTACGGTCACCTTTCAGTGTATTTCCAATGGCCCAATTGTCATCCTGATAGATGTCATTACCATAACCATAGTGAGTTTCATAATTCCAATCATAGCTTTCATAACCTACCATGATATCGAAATTGTGTACTTCATTGAATGTCTTCACATAGTTGGCAATACCTTGCAAAGTCAATGCTTTGGTACGAGTGCTTTCTTGTTCTGAAGCACCACCGTAAGCAGCTGATTGTCCATAATAACGGTTGCCTACATAGTGGTAACGTGTATTGTCAATAGTCAGACCGGCAGTTCCTGTAATAGTAAGTCCTTCTATTGGAGTAAGACGTGCATACCAGTTACCTGTAAAGATATCCATTAAGTATTCTTCTGTATTATAAAGCAAATCGCTCACAGGATTTGAAATGGACATATAAGAACGCGTGTTGTTGGTGCTCTTACCGTCACCGTAATCCATTATGGGGTAACCTGTATTGGCATCATACTTGATAGCACCTGAGGCATCGCGTACATAGAAGGGATAGATAGGGGCAATAGAGTTGGCCAAGTTAAAGGCATTACCCGATGAAGCACTGGCTGTCTGATCGCCCGGATACTTGGAAGTCACATTGGTATAGCTCATGTTTGAACCAATTTTCAACCACTTCTTTGCTTGATAGTCTACATTGCTACGAACCGATATACGGTCGAATGCGGAATTTTCAATCACACCTTCGTCGTTCAAATAAGCAGCAGAGAAGAAATAGTTGATTTTTCCGCCACCACCTTGAATGCTGGCATTATATTCTTGGCGGAGTCCGCTTCGGTAGGTCTCATTTTCCCAATTATCTGCAGTATAGTAATAGTCTCCATCACTATAACCCATTGTTGCATTAGGATTTAACTTTCCATTAATGCCTATCAAATCTTGTCCATGCGTATCATACACCTGATATCCAAGTACGGTGTTAAAACGGCTGTTGGCATATGCATGAGCATCAGCGGCCGACATGGATTGGTTAATATAACCGGAATTATATTGAGCAGCATAAACTAACTCCATATACTGAGCGGGATCCTTGATAACGTTGTAATTTGAAATCTGACGGGAATTAGCACCCCAACGGGCGTCTACCGTAACTTTAGCTTCACCATCCTTACCTTTCTTCGTTGTAATCATAATAACCCCATTTGCACCACGCGAACCATAAAGAGCAGCCGCAGCAGCATCTTTCAATACAGTCATCGTTTCAATATCCGAAGGGTTTACTGAAGAGATGTCGCCATCGTAAGGAACACCGTCAAGAACATAAAGCGGACTGTTTGAAGCATACATAGAACCGATACCACGGATACGTACCGTAGCCGATGTACCCGGCTGGCCGTTTGCACTGATAGTCTGGACACCGGATACAGTTCCCGACAATGCATTGGTCACGTCAGATACCAAACGGTTCTCGATTTTGTCGGATTTTACAACTGAAGCCGAACCGGTAAAAGCCGACTTCTTGGCAGTACCGTA
>CAZFDP010000091.1:0-1902 GCA_964518185.1 uncultured Phocaeicola sp.
TTAGCCTGTTGGAAAGTCATGAAAACCGGAGTCTTATAACCCTGTTTTTCTCGCAACATCATCAGCATCAGCGAATTCATACCGTTATAGTGTCTCCCGTTTATATTACGAGGCATGCCCATGTAACCCGCACTCACCCACGGTTTGTGCCAGTCCGCCTCTATCTCGTTGATTTTCTGAATCATCAATTCAGCAAAGGCATTGGCTATCTTGTCTTCCTTCTTTTTCATTGTGAATAGATTTACTTTTTTGTTATAGGTATGTTGACATCAGGACGTAAAGGGAAGTAGATTTTACCGTCTCATGCCTCTGCTTTGGCTACGTGAAACATTCATTTCCTCTTCCATGGAGAGGGTACGTCCTGTTCCTCGTTCCACGGTGCGTGTCTGTTCCAGTTTCTCTTCACGTTGGTTATGCAGGCGATATTCCCAACCATTTTCTGAAGTCTTCCAATAGCCCCTTATCCCCGGAGTGATACGGTCCCACTGTTCCAACTTCTTCTGCCGCCATTCATCCATATCCCCTTCAACGATACGGAATCCGTTCCGGTCATTGAGGTCTACGCCAACAGTGACCTTGGTGTCCCCCACTTCAAGTTCCAGAGGCTTGCCATCCCGAATCTGTTGAATCTGTTGTTCTCCGAGTGTCACGTCGCCGATGGCATTGGGGATGATTACATCCTTTTCACGTGTCATTTGTATGACATTCAGGTCATTGTCCAGTTGGAGATAGCATTTTTCATCCTTCCCGTCTTTACGCACGGTCATCAGTACCGCTTCCTGGTCCTTCATGCGTGCGATGTCCACTGCCGGGATTTCTGTCTCGCCCACCATCCGGTTGATTTCGTTACGTTTCGGCATCAGTTGAACGTGTACTTCGCCTTGTTCATCCCTTACCAGGCGAAACTTAGCTGGAATGACACCATCCGGTTCCTGGATGAGCTTCATGGACTGTGGTACGGGCAATGCGTTACCGTCCTTATCAACGAACTTCATCTTCATAAGTGGGGAAAGATTGCCTGTCATGATGCGGTCAATGGAATTGGCCGGCAGGTCAAGGAAAGATTCTTCGGTCAATCCGATGGACTTCAGTTCATCCCACGGCATCTGTTTGTATTCAAACAAAAATTTCTTCTGATTTTCCATATTTATTCCGTAATTTATTAGTACTTTTGTGCAAAAGTAATTTTTCACGATTCACCCATGAAAAAAATGCGTTCTGCAATTCTCCTCTTTTTCATGATGGTCAGTGTAAATGCTTCATATTCACAGTTTTATGATGTGAAAATTATAACGAAGCCAAGGGTGGTAGGTACACGTAGTGAATCCGCCCCCACCTCAAACGAAAAAACTGGCCAACCCACCCAAATAAATAGTAATTGTCCCGAAAAAATGGACAGCAATGTATTAAAGGGAATCCTGCCTAAAAATCAACCGATGATGTCGGACAGTATTCGGGTTTCTGGTGACGAACCCCTGTTCTGTGCCCCATTAGATACACTTGTCGTCAGCAGCCCTTACGGATATCGCAATGACCCTTTTACCGGCAAGCGTAAGTTCCATGCAGGAACTGACTATGTAACTGCATCGGAAAATGTCTATGCGATGATGCCCGGTCGTATCAGGAAGATAGGCTATGACAAGAAATTGGGTAACTACATCACGATTGACCATGGCGACATACGTGTCACGTATGCTCATCTGCATACGGTAGTCGGTAAGAAGGATGACACTGTATTTGCGGGTCAGAGTGTGGGTATTTCGGGTAGTACAGGTCGGAGTACGGGTGAACACCTGCATATAGCCATCCGTTACCGTAAGGAAGTGGTGGACCCTGCCCCGTTGGTAAGGCTGATAAGTGAATTTGCAGCAAGATATTCTGAGGACAGGAAGAAGAGACTGG
>CAZFDP010000091.1:2002-6996 GCA_964518185.1 uncultured Phocaeicola sp.
TTTTTAGGTAAAGGCATGGGTGTTATATTATGTTTTTGCCATATTTTATCCACCTCCCAATATTCATCTATTTCTTCAGGCATGTGAAACGGAGGTTCATATAGGAAAGGTATAGGGTGATGCCTTTCAGGGTGTGGAATAGGGTCACTATCTGTAGCAACCTTCATTGCCATTTCTATTCTGTCCATCCAGTATTTCTTCATCTTCTCTGCCAAGTAATAGATTCTATTATGGTATGACCTTGCTTTATAATCAAAGGGAATCAAAAAATCATAGTGCTTATCCAATAGGAAACCAAAAGCGATGAATGACGAATCTATTTTTATCCCGTCCTTAAAATAGACCAACATATAATCACCTTCTAATATTCTCGTCAAATTTTCAATATATGATACTGTTGCAATGGTATCGGAAGGCGTTTGAAGCAAAATTTCATTCAATTTCGTGATAGCATGTAAGCTTCCGGTTCTTTTTATACTCTTTATATAACCTTTCTTGATTTGATAGATATAAGTGCCCAATAGTGAATCATTAGGAAACATCAAATCTTCCCAGGAACGATATGTCCCATCTTTTACAAAATTTACAGGAATTGTTGTAGGAATATAATTGTTCCCAACTGTCCTTATATAGTTCTGCCACTCCCACTTATAGTCTGCCGGTAGTACAGAACCTTTATTACGGATAAACCTTAGGAATGAATTAATATATTCTCTCTGTCTCGCACTTTCACAATATAAGTGAATGCCACCAATGACGTTTTCTTCGTATATACCATAAATACTTCTATGTCTGTTATCTGGTATTAGCAGACCTTGTATACCTAAATTGCTTTTGCCTTCTGGGAATATAATTTCTACACAACCATCCTTACGGTACTCACTATATATTAGAGATGAATATTGATGTAACTTTTTGTGTGGAAAATATAAATTCTCGTCATATTGGGCAATGTACAAACGAGATGCCAAATCATTGAATTCTCTATATATTGTTTGTTCAGGCAAAACTAGAGAATATACTATCGTATCATTCTTCCACCAACGGGCTATACACCCAATGTCATTATTCTCATCTAATTCAATTCGTTGTAGTAAAGGAGTTGTAGCAGTAGTAATACTATTTTTTATTTCATACAAAAGTTCTTTTTTCCAATCATTTGTAGCATTCAATTCTATATAAAGATATCCATTGCCTATTTTTATACCTAAATATATACTTTGAGCATCATTATCCAATAAAAATTTGTTGTCTCTACTTATTTCAACCTTATTTAAGTGATGCCAACATACATTACCATCATAATTGATTTCATAAAGAGTATCATGCTTCTTATGGTAAGAAGGTTGTAGAATGGAATATTTGTTTAACCTGAAAGAAATGATATCGTCTTGTTCTTCCATTATCCTTTTCATAAGAGATTCAATCCGATTGTAGAAACAACCTTCTATAGAACCAACTAATTTTTTTATACCTTTATAATGAAGAAAAACCTCAGTCCTTTCCTGTTTCATGTTTTTAGAAAGAATTCTGACCTCATTTTTCTTGATGGTATTTTTAATATGAACAATATCTTTCTGACTTAAAAAGAATTGTATAAATGTTTCATTAGCCCTTTCTTGGTTTTCATAACCTTTGAAAAACATTTTAGAAAAATCATCATCGTAGAAAACAGAATGGATATTAAAGGTTTCCGATTCTATGTCTAATAAAAAATTACATGGAAGTTCATTAAATATACCCTGTCTGTAGACCTGTTCCCATTGGCGTTCTTTCATAAGGACTGAATTTGAACTAAAAATAGACATATAGGCATTGAACAAAGAATCCAACTCATTTATATCTTCCTCATCCACTTTACTCCATTCCAGTCTTTGCCCAAATACATGCTTGTATTTTATAATTTCTTCTGCATGTATATTTGAGCAACAGATGAAAGCAACCCATATGATTAGTATTATTTTCATGGTATAACAGGATAAACCGGTTCATCTGAATAATAAAGGCCAGTGCCATAGTCATATGTTTTCATGGCCTCAGTATCGTAAGTATATCTATTATCAAAGGAAAATAAAGTTTTATTATCACTATATAAACCAAATGGGATTAAACCGTTCATGTTATTTCCTGCAAGAAATACCGTAGAAAAGTTCTTGTCATATAAGAATTTCATACTATATGGTATGGTGCCAGCCAAATCATTATTAGATAAATCCAGATTGATAAGATTAGGGCAATTATTAATATTGTAAGGAATTGAACCTGTTAAATTATTGTTATTGAGTGTTAATGTAGTAATACCGGATAAATTAAAAAAGGTAGAATCTAAATCCCCGGTTAAATTTTTGTATGATAAATCAACTCCATACACCCTATTGTTGTTAAGTGTTATACCGTACCATGAGCTTAATGAAGTTGTTGTATCCCATCCAATATTATATTTAGAATTTATTCTATGTAATATCATACTATCGCTTTTTAAATTATCTGAATAATAGATATCTTCAACATCTTCTATATGCCAATATTTAATATATGAAGTGTCCTTTAATAAGCGCATGGATTTATGACATGAAAACTTGTCTTTCAACAAATGTAAAAAAAACGAACGTGCATTAGAAGCACATGTGTCAACCGGAACCTGACCTTCAAAACCAATATAAACATCAGCCCCTTTTTGAAAGAACAAATTTTTGAATTCTTCAGAATCGGCGCTTGTACAACTACCATTAAAAATTAAATATCGACCATCGGAACCATAAAAATCCATATAATCGCTTAACCATTCTGTTGATACCATCCAATATTTGCTTATATCATTTTCTAATATATTATAATATAGTCCTTGTTTTCTATAGTAAGTAGAATCAAACTCCATCATGAGTTTATCTATTTCTGTTATTGAGTCTCTTGTATATATAAATCTACCTTGACTTCCATGTGTATCTATTACAATCATACCATAATCGGAAAATTTAGAAACAGAATATCTATCACAATCATAATCAACAATAGTTGTTACATTCCTATAGCCAATATAATTGTTAAAAATGTCGGTTATTGAATCTGTCATTTTAATAGACCACTGATTATTAAAGGGAGACCAAATCAAAACACTTTGGTCTTTGATTAAAGAATCTTGTCCCCAGCCTCTAGAATCTGTATTATAATTAAAAGTTGGTTGTATCTGAGTCTTTAATTTAGATATATGACTAATGTGTGATTTAAAATCGATTAATATACTAAATTGATTGGTCATGCTGATTAAACACATATTATTATATTCAGATATGTCTATAACATTGGGATTGTCCTTCAATTTTTCTTTCATGTAATCAATTATGTCTAAATCAGCATTTCTCGAATTACGAACACTTTCAATTATTGTTGTAATATAATCAATATCCTTTGTTATAGAAAAAGACTTAATATTATGAGAGTTAACATCAAAATCTTTATTACAGGAAATGATAGAACAAAGTCCTAAAAATAATATTATTGTATAAATAATGTTTTTCATAAGTATAAAATATTATTATTGATATTATTAATTTAACATGATTAAAAATCAAATGTTATAGAATCAGTACCTGCCCAATCTTCGGTTTGGAACCCACCAGTACAGGTCGTTGAGTCAGCCGGTTCCTCTGTTTGTGCTCTCCCATCGATGGATGAATTAGCATCCGATTCCAATGGTGTACCTTTTTGGCAGGAAGCAACAGCAAGTCCAATAATTATAGTTGTATATAGCAATCTTTTCATGGTTTGTATTTTTAAGTCTCATTTTTATGTTATGGAATTGAATTCTCACCTTTTAATTCCTTTAGAAGTGGGATTATCAATTAAGTTATCCTTATAATACTTCATGGCCAATTCATTCAAGAATCCGTCCAACTCTTCTTTTGACATTGTGTCTTTCGCCTTATAGAATCTCATCAAGTCATTAATGCCCAAGTGAATACCTTTTTGTTCTATTCCATCAATGTGGCATTTGATGGAATAGACATTCTCATTATGTTTGTATACGCTTATATTAGTGAGTCTTCTCCTATCCTCTGTTTGGTCATTTGATTCTTCAGTCAATGATTTGTTCATTTTTTGAGTGTCTTTTTCCCAACCTTCTGGTGCAAAGATTAATATGTTTCTGTTTCTCAAGCTATGTGCTTCATCTCTCAGCAGGTTCTTGAAGAACTTGTACAAGTGGGAAGAATCCTTTTCAACTTTCATTCGTGCATTGCTATAATTTGCACGTGCCAACGCATTACGGAAGAACCAGGAATATTGTCTGAATACATCATTATTGACGTTCATTCCCATTGAACGTAGGTACTTGATGGCAAAAAGAGCCGTTGACCGTGTATTGCCCTCAAAAAATGGATGAATCTGCCAGATACGGGAGATGAAGTCGGCAAAATGCTCCAGTTGTTCATCATCTGAAAAGTTAGAATAAGAGAAACGTGCTTCTTCTTCCATTGCTTTTTCCAGGAGTGGAATTATATCCGGATAGCGTCCATATTCAACGGAATCATATTGTAATACCCATTCACGTTTGGATATATTATTCAATCGATATACCCCAGCATGTGTAAAGATTCCATCAAAAAGGGATTCATGTATGCTTCGGTATTCGTCTGCCGATAGTGAAAAATGATTGTCCATCAATACTTCCATGATGTTGGCAGCGACTTTATCCGCTTCATTAGCTTTAGATTCATCTTCGGTCCTCAAGTCTTTGGATTCATAATAGGCTTTCAGATTCCGTTGAATCTCTTTTATATCTATTTCTCCTTGTATATGCTTGCCGGCCAATTCATATAGATAATCAGAAGGTTGCAAGCCATCTACAGCTTGCAAGCCTATCGCGGCTTTCCAGTCATTCACGAGATTGGAATAGCGATGTTTATTCTGTATCTTGTTATCGTAATCCGGCATTCAATTTTCTTCGTTGAATTAATCTATTGCAAATATAGCGTATTTGCCCAAGATGTGCAAGT
>CAZFDP010000092.1:0-6952 GCA_964518185.1 uncultured Phocaeicola sp.
TGGTCAAAACAAACAAAGCTTCTTGAGAACAGTTCCCGAGAAGCCTTGCTTGTATGAATCCATTAAGGCAATATCAGTTCAGTTACCTCCGCCTCCCAAAGTCTGATACAAGCTGATGACACTCTGTATCTGCATGAAGCGATTGGCAGATTGCTGGAGTTGGGCACCCAACAAAGTTTGACGGGCTGTCAACACTTCCAGATAAGTGGTGTTTCCGTGTTGCATCAAGAGGGAAGTGCTTTCGTATGCCTTTTGCAGGGCAGCTACCTGACTATCAATCAATACAGCTTTCTCGCGAGTAGTCTGACAAGCCACCAAAGCTTCGTTCACTTCGGCACCGGCATTGAGTACCGCTTGCTGGAAAGCCAAAGAAGCCTGCTCCTGATTAGCTTTGGCTATCTTATACCGGGCAGCCAGCTGACCTTGGGCAAAGATAGGTTGTGTCAGCGAGCCGACAGCTGCTGCCAAGAACTTGCCCGGATTGATGACGGCATTGCCTACCGAATTGGTCCAACCGGCTGTACCGCTCAACGTGATGTTCGGCCAGAAGGAAGAACGGGCGGCATTCGTACCATAGAAAGCCGATTCCAATGAACGCTCTGCTGCACGGACGTCCGGACGATTTGCCAAGAGCTGCACCGGCAAACCTACGGACAATTGTTCCGGACATACAAACGAAGCTTCCTTCCACGAAGTACGTTCCATGGATTGAGGAGTTTCTCCCAAGACCATAGCCAATGCATTCTCCACCTGATTGATTTGTTCCTTCAAGTCGAGTACCGACGATTTTACCCCTAAATGAGCGGCTTCCAATTGGGATACGGCAGCTTCATTTACCATACCTGCATCTTTCATGGCACGCATGGCATCTACCGTTTCCTTCCAAGAATATTCGGTCTGTTCGCTGATAGCTAACTGCTCATCTAACATACGGAGCGTATAATAAAGGTTGGCTATACCGCTAATCACACCGGATTGCACTGCTTGACGGTAATCCTGACTTTGAAGGTACACCGCTTTGGCTTGTTTCTTAGCATTGCGAATACTCCCGAAGATATCGAGTTGCCAACTGGCCACTACAGGCAATTGGTAGGTTCCTATTGCCTTTGACTTGTCGAAACTGGCCAAGGTTCCTTGTGGAGCCAAGGCAAACGAAGGCAAGTAAGCGAGTTTGGCAGAAAGCAAAGCCGCTTCTGCCTGCTCCACCCGAAGACGGGCACTTTGCAAATCGGTGTTGTTCTGCAAGCCCCGTTCAATCAAGCCCTGCAAGGTAAGGTCGGTAAAGAGTTCCTTCCAGCTCATTTGTGCCAAGTTCGCGGTAGTATCTACCCGCACTTCCTCACCATAAAGACCGGCCGGGACTTCTTCTGCCTGATGATAGTTGGTGTAGATGCCGCAACTGCTCAATGTGAGCGTTGCAGCTATCAAATATATTGTTTTTTTCATTGTTGTTTTCTTTTTCTTTTCACCACAGAGTAACAGGAGTTTCACAGAGCTTTCTATTTTCAATTTAATCTCTGTGAGACTCTGTGTACTCTGTGGTGAATCATCATTAAGTTGTTTTTTTCTTTTCTTCCAAATGATGTTTGCGTTCGGCTTCCATTTCGATGCATTCTTCCTGAATCTGCCAATCATGCGAAGGTTCTGCCTGATGAGGCTGGAACTTTTCTTGCAGATATTGGAACACGATGAATAAGGTAGGCACAAAGAACAACAAAGCCAATGTACCGATAAGCATACCACCTACTGCACCAGTACCAAGCGAACGGTTACCATTGGCACCTACACCCGATGCCACCACCAACGGAAGCAAACCGAATACCATGGAACCTACCGTCATCAAAATCGGACGCAGACGGTCTTTGGCTGCACTAAGAGCAGCAGAGGTCAGGCTCATACCTGCCTTACGACGCTCGGCGGCATACTCGGTCAACAGAATGGCGGTCTTTGCCAACAAGCCAATCAACATAATCAAACCGGTCTGCAAATAGATGTTGTTTTCCAATCCCATCAGCTTGGCAAAGAGGAAAGAACCCATCAAACCGGCAGGAACCGACAAGATGACCGCAAACGGCACGAGGAAACTTTCGTACAAGGCGCAAAGGATGAGGTAAATCATCAGGATACAGATACCGAAGATGACAGCCGTACTTCCACTTGCCTCATTCTCTTCACGGGTGATACCGCCAAAATCGTAACCATACCCCTTAGGGAGCGTATTTTCAGCCACTTCCTTGACCACCTTCAATGCATCACCGGTACTATATCCTTCGGCCGGCATCACACTCACGGCAATGGAATTGTACATATTGAATCGGCTCAACGTTTCAGCACCATATACACGCTTCAAGGTCACGAATTGGCTGAGAGGAGCCATCTCGCCATTACCCAGACGCACGAATGTATTGTTCAACGAAGCCTCGTCGAGACGATATTTCGGGTTGGCTTGGATCATGACACGATATACTTTGGAGAAACGGTTGAAGTCTGATACATACTGACCGCCATAATAACCTGCCAAGGTGGTGAGTACCGCATTCGGTGCAATACCTGCACGTTTGCATTTGGCCGCATCCACATCTACCTCCCATTGCGGATAGTTGATGGCGAACGTAGAATAAGCACGGGCAATTTCCGGACGTTCATTCAAGGCAGCAATGTACTCCCATGTATGCTGATTGAACATGCCGAGATCGCCACCCAACTTGTCCTGTACATTTACATCCAATGAATTACCCATACCATAACCCGGAATCATACCCGGAGCCATGGCAAATACATTAGCATCCTTTACATCGGCAGTCACGGCATAAATTTGATTGATGATGGCCTGTACCTGCTCTTCATCCTTGGTACGCTCGCTCCAATCCTTCAAACCGACAATGAACATACCCGCCGAATTACCCTGACCGGAAATCAAGCCGAATCCAGTTGTGCTCGAAAGGTTTTCCAATCCAGGAAGCGTTTCCAGACGCTTGCGAAGTTGGTCCATGATGGCATCGGTAGTAGCCAATGAACTACCGGAGGGGGTGGTGACGTTGACCAGCACGACCCCTTGGTCTTCGTCGGGTACTAAACCGGTCTTGGTATTGTTCATCAGGAATACAAGCAGCACCATGGAAGCGGCCAACAGAGACCAAGTAAGCCAACGACGCTTGATGAAGAACAGCACTCCGTTCTTGTACTTATCCACCAAGGTAGAGAATGACGCATTGAACGCCTTGCGGAAACGAGCCGAGAACCCTTTCTTTTCCGTACCGTCTTCATTGAGATGAGGTTTCAGCAGCAAAGCACAAAGAGCCGGACTCAAGGTCAAGGCATTGATAGCCGAGATACCTACCGCCACCGCCATGGTAAGACCGAACTGAGTATAGAAAGTACCCGATGTACCACCCATAAACGATACCGGAACGAATACAGCCATAAACACCAACGAAGAAGTAATGACCGCGTTGCTGATACCTTTCATTGCATCGATACTGGCCATGTAAGAGGACTTATATCCCACGTCGAAACGTGCCTGGACGGCCTCGACTACCACAATGGCATCATCCACCACCGTACCGATGACAAGCACCAAGGCAAACAAGGTGATCAAGTTGACACTGAAACCTGCCACCGCCATAAAGGCAAACGTACCGATGAGCGAAACCACGATGCCCACCAACGGAATCAAGGTAGAACGGATATCCTGCAAGAAGATATACACCACGAGAATCACCAACAGAATGGCTTCCAACAAAGTCTGTATCACCTGATGAATGGATGCAAAGAGGAAGTCGTTGGAAGACATTACCTGCTTCAGTTCCACCCCTTTCGGCAAATCCTTTTTGGCATCTTCCAGTAAGGCATCGATACGGGCATTCACATCCGTAGCATTACTACCTGCCGTCTGGAATACCAAACAGCCGATACCCGGGTGTCCGTTCAGCTTACCTACATACGAATAACTGTCGATACCCAACTCAATATCGGCAATGTCCTTCAGTTTAAGCACCTCACCCTTGTCCGTACTGCGGATAACGATTTCACCAAACTCCTCGGGAGTCTGCTTACGTCCCTTGTATTTCATGGTGTATTGGTAAGTCTCCTTCGAATTCTCACCGAATGCACCGGTAGCCGCTTCGATATTCTGTTCGGCCAAGGCGTAAATGACATCCGACGGAATCAGCCTGTATTGCGCCATGACATCGGGCTTCATCCACACACGCATGGAATAGTTACCGCCTAACACCACCAACTGACCCACACCTTCCAGACGGAGGATTTCCGGCTTCAGGTTGATACTGATGTAGTTACTGAGAAATTCCTCGTCATAACTGTCGTCCGGACTACTGAGGGTAAACACCTGCAACATGGAGTTCTGACGCTTGATAGTAGTGACCCCCACCTGGGTCACTTCGGCAGGAAGCTGTCCGGTAGCCATTGCCACACGGTTCTGCACGTTTACCGCCGCCATATCGGGGTCGGTGCCCTGACGGAAATACACCATGATTTCCACCGTACCGGCATTGGTAGCGGTTGATGTCATGTAGGTCATGTTTTCCACTCCGTTGATGGCTTCTTCCAACGGAGCAATGACACTCTTTTGTAATGTTTCGGCATTGGCACCATAGTAATTGGTCATCACCATAACCGTAGGAGGAGCAATGTCGGGATATTGTTCCACCGGTAAAGTTTTCAAGCCGATAAGCCCCATGAAGACAATCACAATGGAGATAACGGCAGAAAGTACCGGGCGTTCTATAAATGTTCGTAAGTTCATAATTATCAGTTTTTAATTTTAATCGGTGTCCCTTCACGAAGCAAGCCTACACCTTCGGCCACAATCACATCACCGGCTTGCAAACCACTTTCCACAATATATTCCTGACCGCCATTCACACGACTTACGACCACCGGCGATGCACTCGCCTTGCCGTCTATCACCTTATATACATAGGTTTTGTCCTGGATTTCGAAAGTCAGGTTTTGCGGAATGACAATCACTCCGGTACGTTGGTTAGGCAACAGGACATTGCCTGTGATACCGCTATACAGCAACCCATTCTTGTTGGGGAAAACCGCACGAAGTCCGGCAGTGCCTGTCGAACGGTCTATCACCCCACTGATGCTTTCCACGCGTCCGTTTTCTGCATACACCGTACCGTCACTTAACTGCAATTGTACCTCCGGCATATTCTTCAAGGCTTCCTTCTTCGAGCCATACTGGCGGGTCAATGCCAGGAGCACGTTCTCGGTCATCGAAAAATAGACATACATTTCGCTATTGTCACTCACGGTGGTCAATGGTTGCGGCATCCCTGCCGGGCTGACCAAAGCACCGACACGATAAGGCAACATGCCTACTACTCCATCTACAGGACTTTTCACTTCCGTATAAGAAAGGCTATTGCGTGCATTGACTTCCATAGCCTCTGCTTGTGCCAATTGAGCCTTAGCCGTAAGGAATCCATTCTCGGTGGTCTTCAACTGATGTTCAGAAATCACGTTCTTGGCATAAAGTCCCTTGGCGCTTTCATAATTCAGTTGGGCAGTCGCTACCCCTGCCTTGGCAGCTTGTACATTGGCAGTAGCCGTATTCAAGGCCGCACGGAAAGGCACTTGGTCGATGACAAACAAGACTTGTCCTTTCCGGACTTCTTCACCTTCGTCTACACACAGACGGGTGAGCGTTCCCGACACCTGAGGGAAAATGTCAATGTCCTGACGACCACGGACGGTAGCCGAATAAGTAGAGGTCAACACTTTGTCTTGCGGACCGACCTTTAGTACCGCATACTCTGCTTCATGTTGTTCGGTCTGAACTTCCTGACAGGCCGCAAAAAGCATTACACCACCAAGAAGCATCATTGGCAGCGTCCAGTTTTTCTTCATTCCAATCATTGATTAATCTCTTTTGAATTCGAGTGCAAAAGTAGTCCATTTTCCAATTGAAGGAACGTACGGTATTTAGCCGAAATTGTTTAAAATCGGAACAATTGTTCTAATATTAGCGAAAGAATCTGTACTTTTACAGCCGAAATAAGAAGTAGAGAAATGGATAGCCTAAGATTGACAGACGAACAGGAGTTCATCGTCCGAACCGACAGATGCGAATCACTCCTACAGCACTTTTCCAAATTGAAGGATGCATGTATCCTTCTTTGTCACCAAGGAAAAGCCAAGATTGAAATCGATTCGGAGGAGTATACTTTTGAATCCGACACACAATCCGTACTATTACCCGGAAGCATCATCGGACAGGTATGGACGAGCGAGGATTTCCAAGCCTCCTACATCCTCTTTTCACATGCCCTTTTCCGTGAAGTGACCAATCGGTTGGATCCTTCGTTCTTCCGTTTCCTGAACGAAAACCCTACCGCTACCTTGTCTGAAGAGCGTCTTCGCCCCATCCGAAGGATGATGGCACTCATTGAAGACCTTTATCAGGATACGAACAACTGCTTCCGTGGACAAATTCTCCGGAACAACCTTCAAAGTTTCCTTTTGCATATCTACGACAAAACACACCGGCTTTTCCTCGACCGCCACCCCGAAGGCATCAGTCGTCAGGAAGAATTGTTCAAGCTGTTCATCCAAGCCATACACGAACATTGTACCCGTCAGCGAGAAGTTTCCTTCTATGCCGACAAACTTTGCATCAGTTCACGTTACCTCTCCACCGTGGTGCAAAACGTGACGGGTACTACTGCCAAAAGCATCATCGACCGCCATGTGATATTGGAAATAAAGGCAATGTTGAAATCCACCACACTCAGTATCCAAGAAATTTCCAACCACCTTCACTTCCCCGACTCGTCATTCTTCGGGCGATATTTCAAGAAACATACGGGCATGTCTCCTTTGAAGTATCGGGATCTGATGGAATAAATGGGGAGCATTACGCAATAGTACAATGCGGCATTACGCAAAAGTACAGTGCGGCACTACACTTTAGTACAGTGCGGCA
>CAZFDP010000093.1:0-6821 GCA_964518185.1 uncultured Phocaeicola sp.
TGAAGTTATATGGTATTGATTAAAATTTACACAGAAAAAACCAATTATTTTCATTCGTAACTTATAGAAAAAGGCTATTTTTGTAAAAGTATCACTAAAAAAGTCTTTTGTATATGAAAAACACATGGAAGAGAATTGTAGGAATTGGTTGTTTGGCAGGTATGATAACAAGTGCCACAGCCGGTAATGAGTTGGAAGAGCAGGTCTTGAAAACAATGAAAACTGCTACTCAATTCATGATGGATAAAGTAAGTTATAATGGTGGATTCGTTTGGGATTATCTGCCCGACTTGTCGCGCTCATGGGGAGAGTTGGAAGCTAAGCGGACGATGGCTTGGGTACAACCTCCTGGCACTCCGGGGATGGGACATTTGTTATTGGATGTGTATCATGCAACAGGAGATGAATATTATTACGAAGCAGCCAAAAAGGTGGCGTATGCTTTGATTTGGGGACAACTGGAATGTGGCGGATGGAATTATGTGTTTGATTTTGCCGGTGAAAATTCATTGAAGAATTGGTATGCTACTGTCGGTAAAAATGCCTGGCGGTTAGAGGAATTCCAGCATTATTATGGCAATGCGACGTTTGATGATGGGGGAACGATGTTGGCAGCTAAATTTTTGTTGCGTATGTATGTGGAAAAAAACGATCCTACTTTCCGGCCGGCTTTGGATAAATGTATTGATTTTGTGTTGAAGAGCCAATATCCGGTAGGTGGATGGCCGCAGCGTTATCCTTTGATGTACGATCATCCGTTTCAGGGTAAATCAGATTATTCTTCCTTCGTAACCATGAATGACGATGTGATACCCGAGGCTACTGAATTTTTGATGCAATGTTATCAAACTTTAGGAAGAACGGACTTGAAAGAACCGGTACTTCGTGCCATGTATTTATTGATAACCCTTCAACAAGGACTTCCTTATGCCGGATGGGCCGACCAGTATTTCCTTGAAGACTTAAAACCGGCACATGGACGATCATACGAGCCGCGAAGTGTAAATACTGGTACAACGGTTAGGGCTATCCGTCTGTTGTTGCAATATTATCAGTTGACGGGAGATACACGTTTCTTATCAGGTATACCCAATGCTATCGATTTCTTGGAATCGATGAAACTTCCTGCTGAGGAAGCATCCAAATGGCATCGTCAGCCCAAGAATAAGGAAGAAATGTTGGTTCCCCGTTTTGTTCATCCCGAAACAGGAAAACCCCAATACGTACATCGAAAAGGTAGCAATGTTGCAAACGGTAGATATTATATTGACCAAAATATTGAAAAAACGATTGCCCACTATAGTTCGGTGTATATGGTCAATCCTTCAGCTTTACGTAGGAATTTTGAAGAGGTGAAGAAAATTCCGTTGGAAGAATTGACAGCTAATTCTCCGTTTACGCAAAACAAGTTGATTCCTTTAGACAAGTTCTATACGAGTGTCAGAGGACGGTTCGATAATGAAACAATCAAACAAACCGTCAAATCTTTGAACAAGGATGGATATTGGCCTTCTTTCTTGAGGAATGTTTCCAATGTATATCGCCCTTGTCCTGAACAGTCGGCAAGTGCATCGGACGAATATGCTACAACAATGGTAGGCGATGAGTTTGATACCTCTTGTTATTATGCGACGGAAGAAATTCCTTGTATTTCAGTGGGTGTATACATTCAAAACATGATTCGTTTGGCATTGTATTTAGAGAAAAATAAGAAATAAAGTATGAGAATAAGAACTTTGTTGCTATGTTTGGTAGCGCAATATGCAGTGGCACAGGTAGAATATCCTTCATTGGATGGCTTTAGAGATGGTATCCATCATTGGAATTTGGAACATAAAGAACGGAATTACAAGCGTTATGCTCCTGAACAATATCGGGAAATAGCCGATAATTTTATAGCCTATCAAAATGAAGATGGTGGTTGGCCGAAGAATATTGATTGGTTAGCTGTATTGCCAACCGATTCGGTGAAAGCTGCGTTGAAGGAACGTTATCGTCGAAGTACGTTGGACAATCGTAATACTTTCCCGCAAATTGAATATTTGAGTGATGTTTATGTCTTGACTCGGAATGATAAGTATAAGCAAGCGGCTTTGAAAGGGTTGAACTATCTGTTGAAAACACAGAAAAAGAATGGTGGTTGGCGTGGATGGGATGTGGATGCCATTACATTCAATGATGAAGTAACTACCGGTGCTTTGGAATTGTTTTTGAAAATCAACCGGGGTGACATTAGCTTCAAATGGTTGGATGATTCGATGAAAAGGCGGATTTTTGAAGCTTTTAACCGCGGAATAGAAATGATATTAAAATGTCAGGTTGTACAGGATGGAGTGAAAACAGCTTGGGGACAGCAACACGATAATGTAACTTTTTTGCCAACCAAGGCTCGTAGTTATGAACTTCCCTCCTTGACAGCAGGGGAAAGTTGCAGTGTCATTGAACTGTTGATGAGTATTCCACATCCGTCGACTGAAGTCATTGAATCGGTCAAAGCTGCAGTTGCATGGTTGCAGAAAGTACAGATAAAGGGAATACGTATCGAAAAAATCCCTTTGGCAGAAGATAAGATTATCAATCATGAGTATCCTTATGACAAGGTGGTGGTAAAAGATAAAAAGGCCAAGCCGATATGGTCCCGTTTTTATGAAGTGACCGATAATACCCCTTTTATGTGTACTCGTGCCGGTGAGAAAGTATGGAAGTTGTCGGATGTCAACGCCGAACGCCGTACCGGTTATGATTGGTATGGCTATTGGCCGGAAAAGATTTTGAAGCAATATGATGAATGGCTGAAGAAAGTGAATGCGACCTCCCGTTATCAAGGACATGAGGTCTTGAATACCATGCCTTCGTTCTATGAACAACTGAGGAGTAGCCTTACTTATCCGTTGGCATGGGGAAATGCTGCAATCAAGGATTATAACCAATGGAGGAAAGAAGCACGGAAAGTATTGCTTGATTGCATTAAACCGGCTCCTCCACAAGCTGCGACCTATGATATGGAGGTTCTTGCCGTAGAACAACGTGAGGGGTATCAAGCTAAAAAGATTTTGTTTAATGTGTCGGGGTATTCACGGGTACCGGCTTATTTATTGGTCCCCGAAGGTGAAGGACCTTTTCCTGCTGTGTTGTTGCTTCACGACCATGGTGCCCATTTTACGATAGGAAAGGAAAAGATGGTACGTCCGTTTGGTGTGGACGATTTGGTAATGGAAGATGCCGACCGTTGGGCGGAAGGATGTTATGAAAAGCAATATGTAGGCGATTATTTGGCGGCTAATGGATATGTAGTCCTGGCGGTTGATGCGCTTTTCTGGGGAGAACGTGGACGTAGAGAAGGTGTCAGTTACGATGCGCAACAAGCATTAGCTTCTAATTTGCAGCAAATGGGTATGTCGTGGGGAGCTTTGATTACTTGGGATGACATTCGGAGTGCGGAGTTCTTGGCAAGTTTGCCTGAAGTAAACAAGGACAAAGTGGGCGCTATGGGTTTCTCGATGGGGGCTCATCGGTCATGGATGCTTAGTGCGGCTACCGATGTGGTAAAGGCTGGTGCGGCAGTATGCTGGATGAATACTACCGAATATTTGATGACGCTGACCAACAATCAGAATAAGGGGGGCTCTGCTTTTTCTATGATAATTCCGGGTATCCGTAATTATTTGGATTATCCTCATGTGGCTTCTATCGCTTGTCCCAAACCAATGTTGTTTGTAAATGGAACAAAAGATAAACTTTTTCCGATAGAAGGAGTCAAAGATGCATATGCTATAATGAACGATGTATGGAAAAGTCAGTCTGTTGAAGATAAATTAGTGACTAAAATCTACGAATTACATCATTTCTGCAACAAAGATATACAACAGGATATCTTGAATTTTATGAATGAAAATTTAAAATAAGACGATATGAAAAAGAAAATGACTTTATTGGCAACATTGGTTGTAATGCTGATGTTTTCTGCTTTTACTTCTGAAAAGACAATAACTATTTTTATGATAGGCGATTCTACTATGGCTAACAAATCTTTGGAAGGAAATAATCAAGAACGAGGATGGGGACATGTGTTGGGCGGATTCTTTACCGAAGACATAGTAGTGGATAACCATGCGGTGAATGGCCGTAGTTCTAAAAGTTTTATAGACGAAGGCCGGTGGGATGCTGTTTTGAAAAAGATGAAGCCCGGCGATTATGTGTTTATTCAATTTGGACATAATGACGAAAAGCCCAAACCAGACAGACATACAGATCCGGGAACAACGTTCGATGCCAATTTGAAACGCTTTGTGGTGGAGGCTCGTGAAAAAGGGGGAATACCTGTGTTGTTCAATTCTATAGTTCGTCGTAATTTCCGTGTGAATGAGAATGCTGTGGCCGAAGATGATTTCAGAAAAGATAAGCTTGAAGTAGCAAAGGAAGGAGATATTTTGATAGATACACATGGTGAATACCTGAGTTCTCCTCGGAATGTAGCTAAAGAATTGAATGTACCTTTTGTAGATATGAATAAACTTACTCATGACTTGGTACAAGGTATGGGAGTGGAAGAATCGAAAAAGCTCTTTATGTGGATGCCGGAAGGGGTATATGCCGCTTGCCCGAAAGGTCGTCAAGACAATACACACTTGAATGTATATGGTGCTCGTACCATTGCAAAGATAACTGTTGAAGCTATAGCTAAGGAAGTGCCGGCTTTGGCTCCTTTTGTACGTTACTATGATTTTGTAGTGGCTAAAGATGGTAGTGGCGATTTCTTCACCATTCAAGAAGCCATCAATGCTGTACCCGATTTCCGTAAAGAAAAGCGTACCACCATTTTGGTTCGTAAGGGGAACTATAAGGAAAAGCTGATAGTGCCGGCAAGTAAATTGAATATCTCTTTGATTGGTGAGAATGGAGCAGTGTTGACCAATGATGATTATGCACAGAAGAAGAATTGTTTTGGCGAAAATATGTCTACTTCCGGTTCTTCTACCTGTTACATCTATGCTCCGGATTTCTATGCAGAAAATATAACATTTGAAAATTCGGCAGGTAGAGTAGGCCAGGCGGTGGCTTGCTTTATTGAGGGCGACCGAGCCTATTTCAAGAATTGTCGTTTCTTGGGTAATCAGGATACCTTATATAATTATGGAAAGGACAGCCGCCAATATTTCGAGAACTGTTATGTAGAGGGTACGGTCGACTTTATATTCGGTTGGTCTACTGTCTTGTTCAAGGATTGTACCATTCATAGTGTAGGTGATGGTTATGTAACAGCACCGGCTACCGATAAGGGAAAGAAATTTGGTTATGTATTTGTGAATTGTAAGTTGACAGGTGCCGATGAGGCGAAGAAAGTATATTTGTCGCGTCCGTGGCGTCCGTATGGCCAAGCGGTATATATCCAATGCGAATTGGGTAAGCACATTGTACCCGAAGGTTGGAACAATTGGGGAAAAAAGGAAAACGAAAAGACCGCTTTCTTTGCCGAATATCAGAATACGGGCGAAGGTGCTGATTCCAAAGGACGTGTGTCGTTCGGACACCAATTGAAGGATTTGAAAGGTTATGGTGTTGAAGAAATTCTGTTGGGTAACGATGGATGGAATCCCATAAAGAATGGAAATGAATTGTTGAAGAATGTCAAACGATGATAAAAAGGATTATATTGACAGTTGGAATGTGTCTGTCGGCTATATTATGGTTGGCAGCACAACCTAATTGTGTACTAACTCATTATTCTTCTGAGCATGGCTTGTCGCAAAATTCTATCATGAGTATGGCTCAGGATAAGAATGGCAATCTATGGCTTTCGACTTGGGACGGCGTCAATCGTTTCGATGGATACAACTTCAAGGTGTACAAGGCCAGTACGGAAGACCAGTTAGCTTTAGCGAACAATCGTGTGGATATTATTCGGGTGGATGAACACAATATGGTATGGATGCAGACATACGATGGTCAGGTTTTTCGCTTGGACCAGACTACGGAACAATTTGAGCAGGTACCTTTGAAGAATGAGCGATGCGAATTCATGCGACTTTTACCAAATGGTAGTTTATGGCTGTTGCTAAAAGGAGAAGGTGCCATACGGATTGATACTCATGGAGATGATTTGCAACAATCGGTGAAGACGTATGTAACAGGGCATGAACGAGGAGGCGTAAAAGGAAGGGTTACCCAAGTCTTTTTAGATGCCAAGGGACAAGAATGGCTGTTGACAAGTAATGGTTTGTTGAAAGTAGATGAAGAAGATGGAACTTCTTATTTTTCCCAGACAGACAAGCGGAAAGGAAATACATCACAAGCTTTTTATGATGCTTGTTGCATGAATGATACCATTTATTTTGCTTCTAACAAAGGACGAATCTGGTGCCATTCCCTACATGATGAGATCTTTAAGTTATGGGAAATTCCTGTGGAAGACAAGATTATTTCAATCAATCAGTTGGGAGAGAAGTTATTGGTCACAACAGCGAATAAGGGAGTTCTTATCTATGATCCGTTTACCGGGAAGCAAGAAATATATACCTCCCAAAATACATCGGGATTTCCTTCCGATGCCATTCATTCTGTTTTTGTGGACAGTGAACAGATAGCTTGGTTTGAAATGACAGAATGGGGAAAAGTCATGAGGTATCATCCTAAGAACAAGAATTTCAAGACTTTTAGGATGCATGTAGAACCGCAAGGTGCCGACCGTTCATATCCGGCTTTTCATATATGTGAAGATTCTATCAACCGGAATTTATGGGTACATCCTCAAGGGGGAGGCTTATCGTGGTATGACCGAGTTGCCGATGAATTGATACCTTTCTATAATGATCCGCTTTCTT
>CAZFDP010000094.1:0-6809 GCA_964518185.1 uncultured Phocaeicola sp.
ATAGGTTCAGACATTATGCTGAACAATTGCTTGTACGACTTCTTGTCGCACGCTAATAATGCAAAGATAAGTGTAGTATATATGATTACTGATGTCATTATCATCCGCATATCGTTTTAGTGGTGAAGTCGTCGTTGGTAAGAGTAAAGAATCGTCAGATGCCACAATGTCCGGCTATTTGCACGAAGAATTTCATCAGCTCCATCTTTTCTGCTGAAACAGGAATACTTTTCATACATTCGTCTGCTGTATATAGATAGGAAAGGGCAGTGGCCTTGTCATTTTTCTCAATAGCTGTTACAGCTTCAATGAAATGATTCTTGACGGTTGTACAGCTATCTTGTAGCGGTTTGCGAATAGAGAAAGTACTGTCCTTTACCTCCGATTGGGCGTTTGATATATTCTTTTTGTGTGATAGACGTGTCAATCGGATGACACCTTCCTGTAAGGGTTCCAGAATATGGCGATGTATCTGTTTCTCTGTCATTTCACAGAGGTAAGTGTTCATGCGGGTGATGGTATTATTCATTTCCTCAGTAGAAATGTGACCGGCATCCTTTGTCCGTTCAATGAGTGTAAGAACTATCCAATTCAATTTGCCGTACAGGTCCTGGTCCACGAAACAAGCAACCAGTCTGTTGCAGTAGTCCTTTATCTTATCCTCTGTTCTTTCAAACTCCGGTCTTTGCATCAGTTCATGCAGTCGGGTAGCATTCTCCATACAGCCGTTTATATCAAGTATTTGCATTCCATAGCGAATACTGTCACATAAACTTTTTCGTTTTGCTGACATCTGTTGGAACAAGCGGGTTTTCTTCTTTTGTTCCTTGCGTACACAACTGTCCACTAAACGTGAATAATGTTGTAGTTGTCTCCTAGTTTCCTTCAGGGAAATATGGTGTTCAGGCAGGTGGTCCAATTCATCCACCCATTTATATGCTTCTTCTATTCTTGCTTGCCATACCATCCATTCTTTTTCATCAAAATCTTTTTTGATATATGTAATAAACCGGTTCAACTCATAAGCTTTTTGCTGAAGGTCGTCCGTCCTGGTGTATTCTTCATCTAAGGGTTTGTGGGTGACATGCCAACCGCCACATGACGGACAGTAATAGCTGCGTATAGGAGCATAACTGTTGTTCTCCGCAATTTCAACTGCATTGAAATTTATAAAGTTATCTGCCTTTTCTTTCGTTTCGAACAGCATCTTCACACGATTGATGCTTGCACAGAATGTTCTGTTTTTTGTAGGTTTCATAAATTTTTCTTGATGGCCAGGGTTTGCCTTGTTGTACTAAATCATAAGGATAACCACCCTCCGTTATCTATTTTTGTAGCATATTTATGACGTATGTCAAATACATTGCCGGGAAAGGTCTACCATGCGTTCCAGAATCTTCATCTTCTCCTTGCAAAGGGGAATGTTCCGTATATGTTCATCCACGGATTGCAGGAGATATAATGCCTCCATGGTATCCTTTTCAGAGAGTGTTGCTTCCACCTCTTCAAATTTATGTTTACACCATTCCAATTGCTTCTGTAAGGTAACGGTTACCCTGTCAAGCCCGGTTTTCGGGTCGATATAGTCAGTACCCCGGAATTTTATCTGTTTCTGGATATTGTCCAACTCTTTCTTGAATGGATTCCTGATGATGGGATGTATTTCTTTCCCGTTATCTGGTTCTGTTTTGAGTGACAGGTTTTTATGCAGCATCACCAACTGTTCAGTAGGAAGGATGTGGATTCCTACCCGTACCGTCTTGAACATGACCGCAGCCCGTATAAGTCTGTCCATCAATTCTGCATCACCCAGATTTTCATATAGCAACGTCCATTCTTCCTGTTCTTTTTTCTCCATAGCGAAGAACCAGGGTTGTCCGACCCATTCTTCCATCTCCCTGAAATAATATGCGCATTCTGCCACCTTAAAGTTGTTCATCAGTTGTTGGACTTCTCCTGCCACTTTTTTCAATCTGTTTCTGACCATCCCCGTCTTTTTCTGATATTTCCGGGCACAATTATTGATGGTGGTGTCATAGTGTACAAGTTGACGTTTGGCTTCCACCAACAATTCGCTCAGACTTTCGTCTTCTTCCAGTTGGGCCATCCAACCACGTGCTTCTTCAACCCGAGGTTTCCATATATGCCAATATTCATGGTCAAATGACGTCTTCAGTTCATTGATAAGTTTTTCAAGACTGAACAGCACGTTTATCTGCACCGGACTTTTATCTTCGTCCGTTGCCTGTTTATCTGTCAGATGCCATCCGGCGCATACCGGGCAATAAACACTTCTGACGCGATTAACGTCGGTACTGTTCGATACTTTATCATAATGATATGAAATAAAAATGTCCGCATCTTCTTTGCTCGCAAACAATTCAGTGTGAAGGTTTTCTGTTTTGCAGAAAACGCTTTTTACGATGGTGTTCATCTTTCAATTATTTACCGGCCAGGGTCGCCACATTATACATATATCAGTTGATGATTCCCTCAATCATCTTCGTTTGTGGTCTTATAACAGAGATTCAAAATACTTATTGAAATCTATGTCAAGGTCTTTAAGCTTTGTTATGATGGAAATTCTCAGGTCATCATCTTTTTTCCATCCAAATCGTTTCACTTTATAATTTTCTATATTCTGGAACAATTGGTCTACCATCTGAATCCGTTCTACCGGGTTTTCATGTTTTTCGATTACCGTCCATTTATTCATCAGCATAGTGAATGATTCCTTTTCTTTGAAAACCTCTATCAAGTCCATCAGATATCTTGTTTCCTTAACCGTCAAATCATTTTTGTTGAATGCATTAACGTCCAACAAACAAGTATCGTCATTTAATTTGAATTTCATCTTTCTCATAATGGATTCCTATCATCTACTACAAAGATACGAATTCTGAGTGTATTTTGCAAATTTAATTCAATTTATTACATGTTTATTATCTGTCCATATTGTGTTGTTCCCTTTTGTTGGAGGGTCAAAGAAAAAGAGACAAGCAAGAATCGATGTTCTTCTTGTCTCTTTTTCTGTCATACTTCTTAAGATTCTTGTGTGGCCGGTCTTTTGCGACCCAGCGGCCGCCATTTCTTTTCAACTCTTCTTCTCTTGCAAGTTTCTTGTTGGCCTTGATGTATTCATCCAGCCCAATGGTCATTTTCTTCTTTGTTTTCATGTGTATTGTTCTTAATTTGTTTATAAATTCTCCACTTTAATTTTCCCCAAATCGTCCGCCGATGGCGGGCGATATTAAGCTATCTGAATGATTAGAAAATTAGTTCTTCAAAATCCAAGTCAAAATCATCATTCAAATCTCCTTCGTCCTCGTCATCATCTTCATCATCTTCATCTTCTTCATCATCTTTTTCATCAAAAACACCTGTAGGATTGTTAAAAGCCACACTGTGTGCCAATGAATAATAATATTGCCAAAGATGGTGCATCGGTAACTGGTCATAGCTGATGGTATCCAAAGGGTCATTTGCCTTGTCTGCTCTGTATATAGTCAGGTTTATTGGTCCCCAATGATAATCCCACATATCTTCCAGATTAATCATAAAACATTCCTTGTGAACGAAGACCACTTCCAGACGGATAGGAACCCTTGCCATTCCGGTAGCGGCCATCATGCGTAGGAGGGCTCCACGTACCTCTTTCAGTGCCCATACAGGAGAACGGAAATGACTACATTCGGTAAACCACATCGGAGGTTCATTGTTGAATTTATCTTCATCTCCCAGTACAGCATGAGCTGTATCGACATAGGAAATGAGTACCAGATAACCGTCCTTGTCCCGATATGCATAGACTCTGTTCTCTTCGGAGAGGACGAATACACCGGTAATATCCATGAAATAACACGCTAACGGATGTTTTGCATCCAACGTCTTCAACGGTTCCGGATTTTGTGGCATCTCTTTCCGGCATTTATCACTGAAACCGGCATAGCCTTCGGTCAGTGAAAACAGGGTCTCATTATAGGACCAACCTTTTTTCTTCTGGTCACGGAATACGGATGGCACGTGTTTGAGTGCAGCTGACCGCTGAGCCATTTCCATGGCTTTACCTTCAGGATACAGCTCATATAACAACATGGTTGCGAGCTGGTAGTATTTATCTGTTTCCTCATGAATGGAGGTACGTGATTTTATCACCTTCTCTTCAATGATACGGTCAAAATAACTATTTTTCGCACTTGCCGGAATCCGCGCCATCATATCTTTTAGATTTTCTAATATAGTCATAGTTGTCTGTATTTAAGTTAAACAATCTTTTATCAGGTTACCGCCAGTTTTAGCGGAAACCTATTTTGGATGATGACGGTTGTTCCAATCCCATCTGCGCCAGAACAGCTTCCGGTTCAGGGATATCCTGTGGAAGAATAGTCTTCATCTTTTGTTTGCTGAGTGAAGAGCCACCCATATTCTCAACCAGACGTGTTGCCATAGCCGGCAAGATAATGTTCTCTATGAACGTGTGTACAAAGCGACCCGCTCCAAATGTCTGTATGGAGACGGCTTTTTCAAGAACTTTATGGATACGTTCTGCTGCCTGGTCACCTACCAAGTACTCATTGACAGCAAAATAAATGTTGACCATCTGCGCCAGTTCATCTATAGTATAATCCGGAAAATGCATGTAAACCGGGAAACGGCTTGCCAATCCCGGGTTTGTGCGGAGCAATTTCTTGATTTCCTTTTCGTATCCGGCCAGGATGACGATACGGTCATTGTTGTCGGTTAATACCGGCATCAGGGTATCGATGACGCGTCGGCCAAAATCATTGCTGCCCGGGCCACCATCCATGAGACTATAAGCTTCGTCTATGAAGAGAACGCCTCCAGCCGATTTCTCGATAATCTCCATAGTCTTCTTTTCTGTACCGCCAACTACGTTGTCGATAAGGCTTTCGCGGTTGCACTCGCACAAGTGTCCTTTGGAAAGGATACCTATATCAGCCAGAATTTCTCCGATGAGTCTGGCAACTGTAGTTTTTCCTGTCCCTGGGCCACCACAAAGAATCATGTTCATGATTCTGCCGGTAGTAGGAAGTCCCGCTCTATGACGGAGCGACATCAGCTTCATGAAGTTGGTGTTGCGACGGATTACCTGTTTGACTTCGGTCAGTCCTACCATGGCATCAAGTTTCTCCAGTGCTGCACACTTCTTTACCGGTATATTAACCTTTGCAGCAGCATTTGCAGCTTTTTGCCCATTTTCATTCACTATGAAATGTCCGCATGCCACTTGTTCACCCAAGAAACGCACGGATACATCATATCGTCCCGGTATCCATTCCGATAACTGTACCTGGTCGAGGAAAACTGTCCGTCCTCCTGTTTGTCCCGGCTCTGCTTTTTGAACGGATACTTTCACTTCTTTACCCGTTTCATTAGTATAAACGTATTCAACTTCGCACGTTCTGACCTTATCTGTGCGTATA
The DNA here is from genome assembly GCA_964518185.1 of uncultured Phocaeicola sp. GTDB lineage: Bacteria > Bacteroidota > Bacteroidia > Bacteroidales > Bacteroidaceae > Phocaeicola. The sequence continues at coordinate 5,445 of CAZFDP010000094.1, forward strand.
CAGCATTTGAAGAATACATTGATAGACGACACATTGGTCTTGTCAAAGCATTTGTGTGACCGGGACTGCTCATTTTTGCCGCATGCAGTATCAATGAAGGAGAGGGTCCCTTTCTTACCTGCAACCTTGTATTCTGCACAACATATTTGAATGTCATTATATTCAATGACAGTTCTTTCATTGCCAATAATAATCTGCATGCATAATTGGGTGAAACCGTTGAATGCTATGTCTTTCCACCACATGTCAACCAAAATACAGAATTCATGATTATCTTCTGTCTTGTGAAGTGAAGTAGACAGCCAATCTATTTCGCGACCGTCTTTCAGGCTTATCTTTATGTTGTTGAAACAGCTGAACATTTCCCGTATCTGCTCAAAATTCTTTTCTGAACGGATACGGATACACATACAACCACCTTCAGCCATGGAAAACAACTTTCGTTGAACCGGTTTCAGGTCATATACCGCCGCTTTTTCATCCTTCTTAAGATGAACGCTGACAACAGAAAAATCCATTCCCTTGTTCAGAGGAACGTTTTTCCGGACAAAATCATCATAGATAGTCTCGATTGTATCCTTTTCTAGTCTTCTTTTCGGTGGTCTATTAGTTTTTGTGTCTTCCTTTTTCATAGCTGTATTCTTCAAGTTTCCGACAAAGATAACAGTTTATATGAAAACATTGTGTAAATTCCGGAATTTCATTAAGTGATGCGGGCTATTTTTGCACATCACTTAAACAGAAGGGAGAACAATGCATTTCTCCCTTTTTCAGGAAGACATGTTAATATTGGTACTTTTGGATTTTCATGATTATTATGTTTTGTTGTCCACATGTTATATTTTAAATCCGTTGTTATGTCTCATGGATTCATCCAACTCATTTAATATATCCCTAAAATATTTCAGTCTTTCAATTTCCTGTTTCAATTCTTCTATTTGTTTTTCTTTTTTTTCGAATTCAAAATTAAAGCGCAATTGTTTCCGTTCAGAATTGGAAAGAGTTTTGAATGTTTCCATGATGTTCACCGCCTTGTTTCTTTCATCCCGAAGTTTTTCGTTTTGGCGGACCAATTCCTTAACGCCTTCCAATGTTTTTTTAAGATATTCATTATGCACCTTTTCAGGAATGTAATCATTCAATCTGCCAGATAAATTTGTATTGTCATTCAAAACTTGTATCATCCTATCCAGTCCATAGACAAATGCTTTTTTAGTTTTAGCATCCAAATTTGGATTCTTCTTATACAGTGATTCTAAAATATTAGATTTGATATATTCCAAATCAGTGTCATTCTGAAGCCAAGTCATTGCGGTGTAAAAAGCAGTTTCTTCCTCCGCAGTTCTGTTAGGGTAAGTTTCTTGA
>CAZFDP010000095.1:0-6770 GCA_964518185.1 uncultured Phocaeicola sp.
TCTTTCCTGTTATAGGCTCCTTCAAGTAAATGGCTGCCACTATCATGGTAATAATGGGTGCAGTAGTGGCTACAATGGGTGCATTGATGGGCGATGTAAGCGAAATGCCAAAAGTAAAACAACCTTGATTACAAACAATACCCAACATACTGGCAAAGAACAACAATTTCAAATCGCGGGCATTGACCCGTTCTTGCGGAGCAAACAAGGAGGCAATCCAAAAGCAAATGGCACCACCTATCATACGGAAGTAGGCCATGGCCAACCCCGAAATGGCATCTTCCATTGCAATTTTACCGATGGGCGACATCAATCCCCATGCACAAGCTGCTCCCAAAAGCGCCAAATGTGCCTGATATTTCTGAATCTTCATACTCATACTATAAAAAAACGATGCAAAAGTACATGTTTCTTTTTTATTTTTCTATCTTTGCTCTTGCCAAATAAAAAGAAATATGAAAAAACAGGCGGATTATATCAAACGAATCGAGATTAAGGGCTTGTGGGGACGCAAGAACATCTCGTGGGAACTTAACCCTGAAGTGAATATATTGAGCGGAGTGAATGGTATAGGGAAAAGCACTATCCTGAACCGCTCGGTCAACTCTTTGGACGGATTGGGAGGAGGTTCCTTGCCCAGCGAAGCATCGAATGGAGTGAAACTGGTCTTCGAACCCGAGGATGCCACCTATATACATTATGATGTAATCCGTAGTTTCGACCGTCCGCTGATACATTCCGATTTGTTGGAAAAGATGGCCGACAAGAATGTAAAGACAGAATTGGATTGGCAGCTCTACCAGCTACAGCGCCGATTCCTTGATTATCAAGTAAATATTGGGAATCGTATCATTGAATGCCTTACTTCAGGTAACCCCGAAGACCAACTGAAGGCTGCAGAATTATCGTATCCTAAAACCAAGTTCCAAAATTTGGTGGACGAACTTTTTGGTGAAACAGGAAAAACCATCGTACGCAAAAGCAATGAAATACGTTTTGAACAAGATGGTGACATTCTTTATCCCTACCAACTCTCGGCAGGCGAAAAGCAGATGTTAGTCATCCTGCTCACCGTATTGGTGCAGGACAACCGTAGTGGAGTGATGTTCATGGACGAACCCGAAGTATCGCTTCATGTAGAATGGCAACAAAAACTCATCGGTCTTATCCGTGAACTCAACCCTAATGTGCAAATTATTCTTACCACCCACTCGCCTGCCATGATTATGGACGGATGGATGGATGCAGTAACCGAGGTGAGCGACATTACCGAACAATAAATTATATATATAAGGTTGAAGAAGATGGGAAAACGGTTGTCGGACAATTTATCCTCCTTATACTTGGGTGCAGCCAACAAACTCAAGCCCAAGAAGGCAAAGAAGAAGATTGTGGCCTATGTAGAGAGCTATGACGATGTAGCTTTCTGGCGTTCGGTCTTTGCCGATTTTGAGGACGACAATTGTTACTTCGAAGTGATGCTTCCCTCCAAGAAAACCCTTTGTAAAGGCAAGAAATCAGTGCTCATGAACAACTTGGGGTCACGGTTGGGACAGAACATGGTAGCTTGTGTAGATAGCGACTACGATTATCTGCTTCAAGGAATAACTTCCACATCACGCCAAATAAACAATAGCCGATACGTATTCCAAACTTATGCCTATGCCATCGAAAACTTCCAATGTTATGGTCCCTCGTTGCACGAAGCTTGTGTACTTGCTACCATGAACGACCGCAAGTTAGTCGATTTGGAAGGCTTCATGACTTACTTTTCGCAAATAGCCTACCCCCTCTTTATATGGTCGGTATGGTTTTATCGCAAAGGGAACTTAAGGGAATTCTCCATGACCGAGTTCTGCTCGTATGTCCGTTTGGATCATGTCAAAGTAACCGCTCCCCAAGAAGCCTTGTTGCAAATGGACCGTCGGGTAAAAAACAAACTTCACCAATTGGAGAAGCAGCACCCCGAAGCCTTGGACGAAATAGAATCGATGAAGACCGAATTCGACTATTTGGGAGTAACTCCCGAAAACACCTACATGTTCATCCAAGGACATCACATCATGGAAAGTGTTACCATGAAACTACTTACTCCCGTATGTTGCGCCCTCCGTCGCGAACGTGAAGAAGAAATCAAACGATTGGCCAATCATCACCTGCAATACAAGAACGAAATGGCCGGATACGAACATCGTCTGTTGGGCATCGATGTGGTACTGAGCAAACACACCGGTTATAAGGATTCCCCTTTATACCAGAGAATTGAAAATGACATCCGTGATTTTTTGAAGCGGATAGGATAATTATATTTCGTTTACTGCAGCCAAGTAGTTCTTCAAGTTACCGGCTTTCATCAGTTTCTTATAGGGTTTCTTTCCAAGTTCCGGTTCCATATATTCCCAAAACAAACGGAGTTTGGCATGAAGTTGAGCCTCGCTATTCACTACTTTTTCATAGTGCTCGCGAAGGCGCTGATGCATCAGCATAAGCAAGTCACGACGTTTATTCCATGGAAGTTCTTTTCCGTCAGCATATTCTGCCGCAAGAGTGGGACGTGCCAAAAGGCCGCGTCCTATCATAATACCCGATAAGTGTGGGAAGCGTTCTTCCATTTTTTGTATTTGTCCAACAGTCGTTACATCGCCATTATAAATTAAGGGATGCCTGCAGGCTTCGTAAAACGCTTCAAAACGTTCCATATCGACTTCGCCTTTATATTGTTGCTTACCTACACGAGGATGCAATGTAATGTGTGTCAATGGAACATCGTTCAGCATAGAAAGTACAGGTTTCCATTCGTCGGCATCCTCCCACCCCAAACGCATTTTTACAGAGAATTGTAAATGCGGTTTGGAGACAATAGTTTCCATTACTTGCCGCAGAGTTTCCACATCAGCCAACACTCCAGCTCCCCTACCGTGCTTGGCCTGCAATGGAAATGGACACCCCATATTCAAATCTATACGGGTATATCCATATTGTTCCACCACATCAGTCAAGTAGAGAAATTCCTTGAGGTTACGGAAAATGACCTGCGGAATTACAGGTATACCTTGATTATGTTCCGGAGCAATATCGCGCGAATCCTTACTACGTATCCCCCCGGCCTCAACCCTCAAAAAGGGAGTGGTATAGGTTTCTACACCACCTATCAACTGATGATGAAGGCGACGGTATACATCGTCGGTATAACCTTGCAAGGGAGCAAAATGGATATTCATAAGGATTCTTGCCTAAAAAATCATTTTATCGTATTCAGTAATTCTTCTTCCGAAACAAGTTGCTGTTCTCCAGTAACCATATTCTTAAGCATGAATTTACCTTCATTCATTTCGTTCTCGCCTACAATAGCCACAAAAGGGATCTGCTTGTCGTTGGCATAGCCCATCTGTTTCTTCATCTTGGCATTATCGGGATAAAGTTCAGCACGGATACCGGCATCGCGCATTTTTGAAAGAACAGGCAAGCAATAGGCTGCTTCCTTTTCGCCAAAGGAAACAAACAATAACTGAGTGCCATTCACAGCTTCCTTAGGATAAAGGTCGAGTTGGTTCAATACATCGTAAATACGGTCGGCACCAAAGGAGATACCTACCCCACTCATGCCACTCATACCAAACACGCCTGTCAAATTGTCATATCGTCCACCACCACTGATACTTCCTATCTGTACATCGAGAGCCTTTACCTCAAAAATGGCACCTGTATAATAATTCAATCCACGAGCCAAAGTCAAATCGAGTTCCACTTCACTCTTCACTCCTAAAGCAGCTATTGTATTCAAGATGAATTCACTTTCTTCCACTCCCTTGAGTCCTGTTTCACTTTCAGCAAGCACTGTCTTCAGAGTAGCAAGTTTTTCCTCATTTGTTCCACTCAACATAATGATGGGCTGCAACTTGTCTATGGCTCCTTGTGGAATACCCTTCGAAGCAAGTTCTGCATTGACGTTTTCCAGACCTATTTTATCAAGCTTGTCGATAGCTACGGTAATGTCTACAATCTTGTCGGCTTCACCAATAATCTCGGCAATGCCTGTAAGAATCTTACGATTGTTAATCTTAATAGATACACGTACACCAAACTTTTGGTACACACGGTCAATCATTTGTACCAATTCCACTTCGTTCAAAAGCGAATTGCTACCTACCACATCGGCATCACATTGGTAAAATTCACGATAACGTCCCTTTTGCGGACGGTCAGCACGCCATACCGGCTGTATTTGATAACGTTTGAAAGGGAAAGAAATTTCATCGCGGTGCATCACCACATAGCGTGCAAAAGGCACGGTGAGGTCGTACCGCAACCCCTTTTCACAAAACTTGCTTGCCAGTTTGGCTGCATTACGGCTCAACAGTTCTTCATCAGTCAGTCCTGAAAAATAATCTCCCGAATTCTGAATTTTGAAGAGCAGTTTGTCACCTTCGTCGCCATACTTTCCCATGAGTGTGGAAAGATTCTCCATCGAAGGAGTTTCGATTTGCTGATAACCGAAGAGGTGGAACACCTCACGAATGGTATTGAATATATAGTTACGCTTCGCCATCTCTACAGGCGAAAAGTCACGAGTCCCCTTTGGAATGCTTGGTTTCTGAGCCATTTTGAATCTACAATTTTATGATATGATTTATTTTTTACCTACAAGGTCACAAAAATACAAAAAATAGAGGAGAAAAAACGAACAAAGCCATACAAATAACTCTCATCAAAGAAATTATCATTAAAATAGCCTGCCCAAAAGTCAAATCCGTTATCAATGACACGGCAAGACGCATTAATGACATCCTTCAACAGAATTGTTCAATTAATCACGACGTCCCATATAAATCATAATGTAGTACACCAATGTAGCCAGTGAGCTGAGGGCAGCAACCACATAAGTATAAGCTGCTGATTTCAAAGCATCTTCGGCCGACTTATGGTTGAAAGTATTGGTTATACCAGCTCCACTCAACCATACCAAAGCCCGCTTACTGGCATTGATTTCGACAGGCAGAGTGATGAAACTAAACAAGGTTGTGGTGGCAAACAAGATAATACCAGCCAACAACAATTGCGGAAAGCTCTGTACCATCAAGATACCGGCCAACAGCACCCAACTCATAATGCTGGAAGAGAACTGTACTACAGGAACCAAAGCCGAACGCATCTTAAGCGGAGCATAAGCACGGGCATGCTGAACGGCATGTCCACATTCGTGGGCGGCTACGGCAGCAGCGGCAATGCTATTGCTTCCGTATACCCCTTCACTTAGGTTTACTGTCTTATTGGCAGGATTATAGTGATCGGTCAGCATCCCAGGAGTGCTGGTTACCTTTACATCGTAGATGCCATTGTCGCGAAGCATTTTTTCGGCCACTTCTCTACCTGTCATACCATTACTGGTAGGAATTTTGGAATATTTCTTGAACTTACTCTGCAAGTTTGCCTGTACTACATAACTAAGAATAGCGATACCAATAAATAAAATCCAATACATAGTCTATAAGTTTATTCGTTTTTAAAATTTCGATAAAGATACACCATATCAACTACAAATATCGTGCCAAAGATTACCTTTTAAAGAGAATTAACATAAAACTTAAAATTTAATAGCAAAAAGAAGAAAAGAACATATATGTAAGATATTATATTTATATTTGTCCGTAAAACAAGAAGTATGGAACGAACAATTAAAGATATATCCATTGAGCGCATACGCAAGGCCGTACCCGAGCTGAAAGGAATAAACGGTGATTTACTGATAGACCATACCGAATATTTTGTACCGCAGCATGTAAATCCCATCTATCGGTACCCCATTCGGTTGAATGGGTTGCTCATCGTGGTGCGCGAAAAAGGAGAATCACGCTTCAGTATCAACCTCAAGGAATTTACCTTGGGACCGGGCGATATGGTTATCTGCTCACCGGGTGATTTATTGCAGGCCATTTCACACAAAGGAGTGCATCTGTCACAAACACTCATGATTTCATCAGCCTTCCTCAAGGAAATGTACATTGGACTGAACAGTTTTATGCCCTTCTTCAGTTCACAGAAGGAACAGCCGGTATTCCACCTTACCGAAAACGAAGTACAGGAACTGTGGGCTTTCTTTAAATTGATAGACGAGTCGGTAAGCATAGCCGATTATTTTAAGAACGACATAGCTAAACGACTATTGGCGGCTTACCTATATAAATTAGGTTCCATTCTCTACCGTCATCGGCCCGAACTACAGGCCGAAGCCACACAACCTTTGAAGCGTGAGGAAATACTCTTCAAGCAGTTCATCAACCTATTGGCAGAACACCATTGCAAGGAACGCCGTGTAGATTACTATGCCGACCAACTTTTCTTGAGTCCCAAACACTTCTCTACCGTAGTGAAAAAAGTAAGTGGTAAGACCGCCGGCGAATGGATTGACGAATATGTGATATTGGAAATAAAGACATTATTGAAATATTCAACCATGAGTATTCAGGAGGTAGCCTATTATATGAACTTCCCCAACCCATCGTTCTTCGGGAAATACTTCAAGCACCATACAGGCATGTCCCCCAGCGAATACAAGGCAAAAGTATAAAACGATTAAAACCTCAACGTAACGTAACCACCCGATGAAGTACATATAATACAATGGCTGCAACACCATATACTGGGAGTTGTAGCCATTGTTGGAACACCTTATATTGAGGTGATGAAAATTAATTATTCATTAACTGTCACATTTTTGTCACATTAAGTGTCACTTGGCTACCACGGTGAACGGATATAATAAAAACAGG
>CAZFDP010000096.1:0-6748 GCA_964518185.1 uncultured Phocaeicola sp.
ACAAATTGCTGGCATTTGACCCCAATTCGAAAGTAGCTTGCGAAACCCTCGTTACCACCGGACAGGTAGTAATGGCTGGAGAAGTGAAGACCGAAGCATATGTAGACTTGCAGCGTATTGCCCGTGAGGTAATTAACCGCATTGGTTATACCAAGAGCGAATATATGTTCGAAGGCAATTCGTGTGGTGTACTGAGTGCCATCCACGAACAAAGTGCCGACATTAACCGTGGCGTTGAACGCGAAGACCCCATGAACCAGGGTGCAGGCGACCAGGGTATGATGTTTGGTTATGCTACGAACGAAACCGAAAACTTTATGCCTCTGTCACTCGACTTGTCGCATAAGGTGTTGATGATTTTGGCCGATATCCGTCGCGAGGGCAAGGAAATGACTTACCTCCGTCCCGATGCCAAGAGTCAGGTAACCATTGAATACGATGACAATGGCAAACCTGTACGCATCGATACCATTGTAGTATCTACCCAGCACGATGAATTTATTCAGCCGGCCGACAAGAGTAAGGAAGCCCAGTTGAAGGCCGACGAAGAAATGTTGGCTCAAATCCGCAAGGATGTCATCGAAGTGCTGATGCCGCGTGTAGTGGCCGGCATCCACAATCCTGAAGTACTGAAACTTTTCAACGAAGAAATTATTTATCATGTGAATCCTACCGGCAAGTTTGTTATTGGTGGTCCTCATGGTGATACCGGATTGACCGGCCGTAAAATTATCGTAGATACATACGGTGGCAAAGGAGCGCATGGTGGTGGAGCCTTCAGTGGTAAGGACCCCAGTAAGGTGGACAGAAGTGCCGCATACGCAGCCCGTCACATAGCCAAGAACATGGTAGCAGCCGGAGTAGCCGACGAAATGCTTGTACAAGTGTCGTATGCCATTGGTGTAGCTCGTCCCGTTAGTATTTATGTGAATACATACGGACGTAGCAATGTAAACTTGACCGATGGCGAAATAGCCAAGAAGATTGACGAACTCTTCGACCTTCGTCCCAAGGCTATCGAAGAACGCTTGAAACTTCGTAATCCTATCTACGAAGAAACCGCTTCGTACGGGCACATGGGTCGTGAACCGAAGGTTGTTACCAAGACCTACGAATCCATGTATCGCGAAACCAAGGTAGTGGAAGTGGAACTCTTTACTTGGGAAAAGTTGGATTATGTGGACAAGATCAAGGAAGCTTTCAAACTATGAATGAAATAAAGAACGTTTGTGTATACAGTGCCTCCAGCACGAAGATAGCACCCGTGTACTTCGAAGTGGCGCAAGAACTTGGCCGTCTGCTTGCCCGGAAAGGCATTAACCTTATCAATGGGGCGGGCTGTATCGGCTTGATGGGTGCTACCTCGAATGCTGCATTAGCAGCAGGAGGTACGGTAACGGGAGTCATTCCCCGTTTCATGGTAGAACAAGGTTGGCATCACCAAGGTTTGACACGTTTGGTAGAAACCGAAACCATGCACGAACGTAAGCAACTTATGGCCGACCTGTCGGATGGTGTCATTGCACTACCCGGAGGATGCGGTACATTAGAGGAGTTGCTCGAAATCATTACTTGGAAACAACTTGGCCTTTATCTGAAGCCTATCGTTATCCTCAACATTGATGGTTATTACAATCCATTGATAGAGATGTTGCAGAATGCCATCGATGGTAATTTCATGCGCGAGGAGCACAAAGCCATCTGGCAAGTGGCCACTACAGCACAAGAAGCCGTTGAATGTCTGTATCATGCACCGGCATGGAGCCGTGAAATACGCAAATTCGCTGCAATATGAAAGGAGAATCCCTCCCCTATTTGTTACGGGCCGACTGGATGATAACCGTCCTCCTGTTTTTGTGTCTGGTACTGGTGTCGTATGTCTTTTCGCATGGCAGAAAACACTTGTTGGCACAATTGAAAGGCTTTGTTGCCCATCGTGAAAGAGGAAGCCTGTTCGACGATGCCACTACGGAAGATGTCCGTTATACTTTTCTACTGATTCTGCATACATGTGTCCTTTTGGGGCTCTGTATTTACAATTATTTTGCCAATGCCCTACCCAGACTGTTCGATGTGTATTCCCACTATGTGCTGTTGTTGTTTTTTGTAGGCTGCATGGTGTTGCTGTTCTTTCTGAAGTGTTTGGCCTATGCCTTTGTCAATTGGGTATTTTTTGACAAAATACGAAATTCCGTTTGGATGGCTTCCTATTACAATGTAACCATTTGGACCGGTTTTTTGTTGCTCCCCGTTATCTTATTGATTGTATACTTTGATTTATCGTTTCAAAGTTCCCTTTATTTGGTGGGGACAGTCCTGTTTTTTGCAAAAATAACGCTGTTTTTCAAATGCTTTAGCAACTTTTTTAATAACTTTTATGGCAGTTTCCATTTAATTCTGTACCTTTGCACCCTTGAAATTTTACCCGATATTTTACTGTGGAAAAGTATCGTGAAAACTAACGATTTTTTAATACAATACTAATATTTTAGAGCCTTGAAAATAAAGAAGATTCTCGTTTCTCAGCCGAAACCAGCGACAGAGAAGTCGCCTTATTATGACATTGCTGAGAAATATGGAGTGGAAATTGTGTTTCGTCCTTTCATTAAAGTTGAAAGTTTGTCGGCAAAGGAGTTCAGACAACAGAAAGTCTCTATCCTCGATTATACGGCCATTATCTTTACTTCGCGTCATGCCATCGACCATTTCTTTACCTTGTGTACAGAATTGCGTGTTGCTATACCCGAAACCATGAAGTATTTCTGTACCTCTGAGCAGATAGCCTTGTATATTCAGAAGTATGTTCAATACCGTAAGCGTAAGGTATTCTTTGGTGCTACCGGCAAATTTGCCGATTTGATGCCTGCCATTGTGAAACACGGTACTGAAAAGTATTTTGTGCCGATGTCTGATGTACATACCGATGAAATCAGAGATTTGTTGGAGAGCAAGAAGATTACTCATACCGAAGCCGTTATGTATCGCACCGTAAGTAACGACTTTACTCCGGAAGAACCATTCGATTATGACATGTTGTTGTTCTTCAGTCCTGCCGGTATCAGTTCGTTGATTAAGAATTTCCCCGATTTCGATCAGAAGGGAATTGCCATCGGTTGCTTTGGTCCTACTACCGCCAAGGCCGTGAAAGATGCCGGTTTGCGTCTCGATTTGGAAGCGCCTACTGCTGATGCACCTTCTATGCCTGCCGCTTTGGACAAGTTTATTGCAGAGAATAATAAAGATTAATCGAATTATTCATACTATTCGGAGGTTTTGTGTAACTTTGGGGCACAAAACCTCTTTTCTATATAATAATGGAAGAAGCAAGAAGATATACATTCAGTAAAGCGGAGCGTTTGTGCAGCAAAATACTTGTCGAACGCTTGTTTGCCGGAGGAAACCGTTCGTTTCCGGCTTTCCCTTTGCGTGTGGTGTATATGCCCTTGGAAGCCAATGAAGGTACGGCCGATGTTTCCATACTGATCAGTGTACCCAAGAAACGCTTCAAGCGGGCGGTAAAGCGCAATTTGGTGAAGCGCCAGGTGCGCGAGGCCTATCGTCGTAACAAGTATATCCTGCTCGATGCCTTGAAGGAACGGGGCGGGCAACGCATGGCGCTTGCCTTTATTTGGATAGACAGCCAGCTCCATCCGTCGCACGAGGTGGAGCGTAAGGTCAAGAAACTGCTTACTCATATCGTGGAGAATCTGGCATGAGAAAGTTGCTTGTCGAAATATTGCTCCTTCCCATTCGTTTTTATCGGGGATATATTTCTCCGCTCACCCCTCCTTCGTGCCGTTTTGTCCCCACTTGTTCGGAATATGCCATGGAAGCCCTTCGCAAGCATGGCCCTTTTAAGGGATTGTATTTGGCCGTCCGCAGATTGTTACGTTGCCATCCGTGGGGCGGTTCCGGTTACGACCCTGTGCCTTGAAGCCTATGACCTGTTTCGATATACATACCCACCAACGTCCCAAACAAGCCGCAGGAGCCATCTTCTCTTGTTTGATGACCGATTCTCTGCCGAGGGAAGAAAACGTTTGTCTTTCGGTCGGAATCCATCCTTGGTATCTGTCGGAAGATAATGTCAGGGAGCAATACAAACGGTTGGTAGAGGTTGTTGGCCATCCGCAAGTAGTGGCGATAGGCGAATGTGGATTGGACAAGCTCAAAGGCCCTTCCTTGGCTTTGCAACAAGATGTTTTCAAGCAATGTGCCCTTTTGGCCGAACAGACTTCCCTACCCTTGATTATTCATGCCGTGAAATGCTCCAATGAGCTTATCCGCCTCAAGAAGGAGCTGAACCCTTCCCTGCCTTGGATTATCCATGGTTTTCGTGGCAAGAAAGAAGTGGCTCAAGCGTACCTTAAGCACGGCTTCTATTTGTCGTTTGGCGAGCACTATCAGGAAGAAGCCTTGCGCATTGTTCCCCTCGACAAGTTATTCCTGGAAACCGATGAGAGCCTCCTCCCTATCGAAAGCATTTATCAGAAGGCAGCCCATACATTGGCTATGCCGGTAGAAGAATTGGCTAACCAAGTAACTAAGAATCTTTGCACCTGTTTCACAAAACGCCGTTTTCTTATTCGTAAACCGCCGTTTCCCGATGTGTAAAACGGCGGTTTATAGTCGGGAACTCGGCCATTTATTCTTTCACAATTAGATTTATGAAATATCTTACTGCAACCAATAAAGGTGGTAAATCGTTTTTAATTACAGAGAAAACTATTTCTGCATCTATATCAAAGTAACCGTGAGCTATATGATTACGAATACCAATAACATCTTCCCAAGGAATCTCAGAACGTACGGGAAGTAATTTTTTATCTGTTATCCTATCTGATGAATACCTTCACCTATAGCCTCAATAAGCATGCAATTGGCTGCTAACTTTTGCATACCTTCGGGTGAAAGATAATAATCGTCAGTAGATTCAACCGACGAATTCCATTCTTGTAATTGTCCAATGGCTGTTTCTATTTGTTTGAAAATAGAAAGGATGCGTTGCCGATTACCGTATGATATAGATTCCATCATGATTAATTTCCTGTAAAAGATAGGGATTCATATATTTATGCATGCGAATGACATCAACAGAACATCCCAGCAAATTTTCAAGGAAACGTTTTAGCCGAACCAATAGATATGCACTTGGTTCCATCTCAACGCATATATCTATATCGCTGTCTTCTTGTTGTTCGTCACGCGAAACGGAACCAAACAAACGAAGAGAACGGACTCCAAACACTTGTTTCAATTCATTTGCATGATTTGTTATTAGTTGGATATATTCGGCTTTGGTTTTCATTCGTTTTTTATTTATTACACAATATGCAAATATAGATAATCCCCCGTAATATGCCAAAGGTTTTCGGCTTTTTCTTGATTATTCACAATAATGTGATTTTTTAAACCTTTTTTATTTTTTCGACCTTTTGGTAGGAGGATGAAAAGATTATTTAATCAGTTCTTCCATTTTCTTGAGTAACAAACCTTTGCCATAGCCACTCCATGTGGACGTAACTTTTCCTTCAGGAGAAATGAGGACATAGTGAGGAATACCCCGAACTCCATATTTCATATAAAGGCCGGAGGTTTGTTTCTTGTCGCTCCAGTTGTACCAAGTCATTTGATGCTTTTCAGAGGCTGCTTTCCAACTCTTTTCCGTATCCGTGCTGAGGCTGACAATGGCTAATCGGTCCTTGTACTTTTCTTTTATTTCACCCATTTCAGGAATGGACATGATACAAGGGCCACAACCGCTACTCCAAAAATCAAGGAGAATGTATTTGCCTTTCAGTTCGGACAGATGGTGAAGATTTCCGTTTAAGTCGTAAAGGTCGGCATCGGCCATATCATCACCCACTTTTACTGTTGTAGGAGGAAAGAGGTTGGCAGCAATGGCTTGTCCTTGCTCGCTCTGTTTTTGCTCTTCAGAAAGGCGGTTGTAAAGGGCGGTCACTTCTTCGCGATATGGATAATCAGCGTAATAGTTAGCCATACGACTGAATCCTTTGAGTTTGTTCATCCATATTCGAGTAATTGGATTGTTTTTCATGACTTTCATTTCCATTCCTTCACCTTCAATTTCAATGGAAGTCATCTGTTTTGAAATTTCTTCCAGTTGTTCTTGAATCTTTTTTCGCTCTTCCTCGGTCATATCTTGCTTTTGTTGGGCGGCAAGAGTTATTTCGTTTGCTTCAAAGAATAGCTCCTGTAATTTGTCATATTCTGGTCGGGCAGCCTCCATATAACTGTCGTATTCTTGTTGTTCCTTTACTTCACTTTTTACTTTCCACGTAAAGATTTTGTAATCATTGCCTTTAATATCTATATGACATCCGGGTGTGGCATAAAGTTGGCGAGCCATGGAAGGGAATTTAGGCGAGCGTCCCATTATCGATAAATCTTCGAATTCTTGTTCCGCTTCAACTTTAAAGTAGAACTTTCCGTTTTGAATGGTGTCTGTAGCAATTGTCTTTCCCACCAATCCGTCATTTCGAAAAAGAGCCATAATGGTTCCTTCTTCTACGTTAGTAACTGTCCCTTCGATGGTTATTTCTCTCTGTGCCTGCACGCTCAGAGCCATAATGACCAGCAGGCTGATAATAAATGTTCTTCTCATGATAGTATGTTTTTCTTGATCTTTTGCAAATAACGTAATTTAATTCTATAAACAACAGATTTGAACGGTTAATATTAGTGAACAACTTATTGTTAAAGAGTTTCACTCACTCTTCACCACATC
>CAZFDP010000097.1:0-6708 GCA_964518185.1 uncultured Phocaeicola sp.
AAATATACACGAATTTACCTAAAAGTCATCTTAAATAGGAGTTATTTATCGGGGTGAAAAGTCTCGTAAGTGCCATTATCGAAGAAAATTCTTATTTCGGTGATTTTTCTTGCAGGCTTTTCAATGTACTTAATCTCCTCACGCACAACCTCTTTAGTAGGGAAAATGGGTGTTTTTGGTTCAATTTCCTTGCGATTTTCTGAAAATTCCGAGGAGTTGGGCGTAAAAAACGGAATCTCGTCGAACGAAAAACCGCTTTCCTGAGCCATTTTTTCTTCTACGGGCACATTTTCCATTTCACCCGTACCATAAAGCAACCACTCCAAACTTACATAGCTACATGCCATGTGTATTTTGGTTACTACATCCAGGCTGGGCTTGTTTCTACCATTCAGTATGTGGGAGAGGGAAGCAGGCGATATACCTATCTTTTCGGCAAACTGCCCGTCGGTCATACCTTCCCTGAGCTTAATTTGATTAATACGATCCTTCATTTACAATAATAATGATGAGTTATCTTCCGAATACAAAAGTAAATACTAAAATCCACAAATGCAAATTTAATTATCTATTTCTAAATTTTACATCTTTATACCAAACGAGCTTTCGATTTACAATTTGATATATAATTTTGTAAATCAGCTATAAATTCATACTATAAATTACTTTATTAAAATATTGTATTTTACTGACTACAACGTACTTATACCGCCAATATAAGCAATTCACAAGCAAAAACCATTAAAAATAGAGCAATTCAAGAAAAGCAAAGCCACCAAACTTAAACAATATACACTTATATATCTGGTTATTAACACATTAAAACCAATAGAAAGAAGTGAATATTTTTTCATTCACATTTATACTATTAAAGATTGCAATAGTAAACCGTTCACCTCTCCGCTTCTATACATTTATAAACCTGTCCATTTGTTTAGCAAGTTCAAGAACTTGGGGTACGTTTTACTTTTGTAAATCAACAAACATAAATCAAAATAAAATCTAAATGTATATTTTGCGATACTATAGTAAATTACAAGCGCAATCCGTTTTGTAATTATTCCAATTAATAAGTAGATATAGAGTTGACAAATGTGAAATATTGAATAAAGTAAACCACTCTCCCTCTCTGAATTTACAAAATTAAAAATCCTTGCGATATTTCCGCCCAAATGGCCGAATTTACAGAAATAAACGATTCTCAGAGGGTTGTTTTTAGTCGAACGCTTTGATTAACAATCGTTTAAGACCGTTTTTAACGATAGAAAAGATGAATGATTTAGGAAATTAGGGCATTTCTCCCCCATTACCTATAAATTTTACTGATTATACTGATTATACTGATTTTCACCATACACCCTTCTTGCTATTTTCCCAACGGAGCATCCACCCTTCCCCTTAGTCACTCTAAGGAACGTTCCCCTCCTTGTCATGCTTAGGAACGGAGTGACGAATGGATCTGTTTACATCCACGTTTATGTCTTCAGATTTTTCGGACGAAGTCCTCAACAACTCGTCTTCGCTTCGCTCAGGATGACAAAAACAAACAAGAAAATAAAACTCTGTGACTCTATGACTCTGCGTTGAAAATAAGAAAAAATCAATGCAAGATTTTATAAATCAGCTCGCGAAGCAAATCACCATCGCTTAGCGAAGAATTTCCCACCCCTTTCGAACGGGCATCACAATAGCGAATCTCGCCAATGATTTGCATCACCTTTACCCCCGTATATTGACGCATGGCGGTCATGTATTCGCGCGCTTGCCAAGGCGATTTCAAGCCCAACTGGGCAGCTATCCCCTGCTCTGTTTTCTCGGGTGCATAATAAGCCAACATCAAGTTCGAGAAGAAGCCAAAGAGCACCGAAAGTGTCATCTGTATGGGGTTTGTCTTAGGATTTTCTTCGAAATATTTTATGATTTTATTCGCCTTCAACACATCTTTTACCACCAGTGCGCTACGCAATTCGAATGTATTATAATCCTTGCTGATACCAATGTTCTGCTCTATATGCTCAGGAGTGACACGACGGACACCTTGCGGCAAGGTAATGACCAGCTTCTCCAATTCGCCCGCCATTCTACTCAAATCCGTACCCACAAATTCGGCCATCATATCCGACGCCTTAGGCTCTATATCCACCGAT
This sequence comes from uncultured Phocaeicola sp., assembly GCA_964518185.1. GTDB lineage: Bacteria > Bacteroidota > Bacteroidia > Bacteroidales > Bacteroidaceae > Phocaeicola. Next base: position 2,148 of record CAZFDP010000097.1, read on the forward strand.
TTACGCTTCAGATACGAGACGATGAAACCCGGCAACTGAGCCTCTTTCAATTTCTTCGAATCGAAGAGCACTCCTACCTTTTCCACCTCGGCGGCCAGCTTCTTCCTACGGTCTATCACCCCGTGTTTATGGCACAGGACAAGGATAGTGGATTGTAAAGGTTTTTGTAAATAAAAAGACAGTTCTTCCATCTTCTTTACGTTTTGTGCTTCCTTTACTATCACTACCTGACGTTCGGCCATCATAGGGTATCGTTTGGCCGCATTGATGATGGTAGCCACATCCACATCGGCACCATACATCACCGTCAGGTTAAATTCCTTCTCCTCGTCGGTCAGTACGGTATCGGCTATGTATTCCGAAATTTTGTCAATATAGTATGCCTCCTCGCCCATCAGATAATATACGGGCTTGTAGATGCGGTTCTTCAAATCGCGGGCAATTTCTTCGTAAGTGGTCTCTTTTGCCATAGTTGTCTAATTAACTACCATTCGTATCTCAGGTGCTTCACGGTTTTCTTTTCGTCGATAATCATCTGCATGGCATCGACGCCTATGTTCACATGATCCTCCACAAACTGCTCGGTCACGAGCTTGTCGCTTGCTTCGGTCTTCACCCCTTCGGGTATCATGGGCTGGTCGGATACCAAAAGTAAGGCTCCTGTGGGTATATGATTGTAAAAACCCGTTACAAAAAGGGTAGCTGTCTCCATATCCACCGCCATGGCACGTGTTTTAATCAGGTGCTTTTTGAATTCCTCGTCGTGCTCCCAAATGCGTCGGTTTGTGGTGTACACGGTACCCGTCCAGTAATCGCGTGCATTGTCGCGTATGGTGGACGATACGGCACGTTGCAACATAAAGGCCGGCAAGGCGGGTACTTCGGGCGGATAGTAGTCGTTCGATGTCCCCTCGCCCCGTATAGCGGCCAGTGGTAGTATAAAGTCGCCCAATTGGTTCTTCTTGTCTATCCCTCCACACTTACCTAAGAAGAGGCATGCTTTGGGCTGTATGGCACCGAGCAAATCCATAATGATGGCCGCATTGGGGCTTCCCATACCGAAGTTAATGATGGTAATCTCGCCCGCCGTAGCCGACATCATATTGGCATCGCGCCCCATAACGGGCACATTGAAGCGCTTGGCAAACAGCTCCACATACTTATTAAAGTTTGTCAACAAGATATAATCTGTAAACTCCTCCAGTTTTCTTTTTGTATATCTGGGAAGCCAGTTTTTTACAATTTCTTCTTTTGTTTTCATCTTCTTTATGTATTTTTGCGGGCAGAATCCGTAAATGCAAAAGTAGTAAATGTTACCGTTAAACCTACCATCTTACCCCATTAATTTGCAACGACGCGACGGAAAAAATGTAATTTTCGACTCGTTGCGCAAGAAATTTGTGGCCCTCACCCCCGAGGAATGGGTACGCCAGCACTTTGTGCACTACCTGACGGATGTAAAGGGCTACCCCCAAGGCTTGTTGGCCAACGAGGTGCAGCTCGACCTGAATGGTACGAAGAAACGTTGCGATACGGTGCTTTTCGGCAAGGATTTGAGTGCGAGGATGATTGTGGAGTACAAGGCGCCCCATGTGGAGATTACGCAGGCTGTATTCGACCAGATTACGCGCTACAACATGGTGCTGAAAGTAGAATACCTCATAGTGAGCAACGGATTGCAACACTATTGTTGCCGCATCGATTACACCACCATGAGGTATACCTTCTTACCGGATATCCCGGCTTATCATGAATTGTAAGTTTACTTCTCTACACCAGCGAGTTCCGGGTCTACCATGATACGACCGCAATATTCGCACACGATGATTTTCTTTCGTGAACGGATATCGAGCTGCTTCTGGGGCGGAATCTTGTTAAAGCAACCACCACAAGCATCACGCTGAACATATACCACGCCCAAACCGTTGCGTGAGTTCTTGCGGATACGCTTGAAAGCCTGCAACAAACGTGGTTCGATGGTAGTTTCCAAGTGCTTGGCCTTTTCGCGGAGTCTTTCTTCTTCCTGCTTGGTTTCTGCAACGATTTCGTCCAATTCAGCTCTCTTGGCATCCAAATCCAGCTTTCTGCCTTCCAAAGCTTCTGTGCTACGGGCAATTTCTTCGTTCTTTGCTTTCTCGGCGGCCTGTGCTTCGCGGATACGCTTTTCACAAAGTTCGATTTCCAGGTTTTGGAATTCAATTTCCTTGGTCAGCACATCATATTCGCGGTTGTTGCGTACGCTATCCAACTGAGACTTGTACTTTTCTACCGATGCCTTGGCTGCTTCTATTTCGATGCGCTTGTTGGCCACATTGGCTCGCAATTCACCGATTTCGTACTCAATCTTTTCAATACGAGTGCTCAATCCAGCCACTTCGTCTTCCAAGTCCTGCACTTCGAGAGGAAGTTCACCTCTCAAGGTCTTGATTTTGTCAATTTCCGACAACATGGTCTGCAACTGATACAATGCCTTCAGTTTTTCTTCTACCGAGAAATCGTTCGGATCTTTCTTTGGTTCTCTTGCCATAATGTTTACAAGTATTTTATGGGATTGGTGTTTACGCGGGTCATCTCCACTTCGAGACTCGGAAACATTTCCCGTATGATTGAATAAAATATTTCTTTGGTATATTGTTCGCTTTCGTAGTGACCTATTTCGGCTATCAGAATATCGTTTTCGTAATAGAAATAGTCGTGATACTTCACCTCGCCGGTTATGAAGACATCGGCTCCTTCGGCTACGGCTTTGGGTAGCAGGAAGGCTCCCGATCCCCCACAGAGGGCCACCTTGCGGATGAGTCGTCCCGTCATCTTGTTATGCTTCACGCATCCCACTTCGAACAGCTTCTTGATGCGTTTCAAGAAATCGGTTTCGGTTTCCGGCTCGGGCAGTTCGCCTATCACTCCGGCACCTGCCACCACCTCCATGCCTGCCTTGGGTTCAAGTACTTCCACTTCCTTCAGGCCTATCTTTTGGGCTATCTTGAAGTTTACTCCTCCCTGTGCATTGTCCAGATTGGTGTGTGCCGAGTAGATGGCTATTCCGTTCTGTATAGCCTTAATGATGCACCTTTCCACGTAGTCCTTTCCTGTAATGGACTTGAAGCCTTTGAAGATGAGCGGATGGTGCGACACGATGAGGTTGTATCCCAACGTAATGGCCTCGTCTACCACGGCTTCGGTTACGTCCAGACACAACAAAGCCCCTGTTGCTTCCGCTTCTGTCAGTCCAATTTGCAATCCGGCATTATCGAATCCGTCCTGCAACGGCAGAGGCGCGAACCTTTCAAGGGCACTAACTATCTCCTTAATTTTCATTTTGTCCGCGAAAATTTTTGCAAAGATAATTGTTTTCTTCGGATTTCCGAAGTATTTTCCGATATTTCTTGATTCCGTTCTGTTTCTTTTCTTCGGAATGCGGCATCACTTCACCACCTTGTCCATGAATTGCATAATCACCTGCGAGTAGACGGAATCATTCTGCGGCACCAGGAAGTTGTCCAGAATCAAGTGCTTGTCGCCCTCTACCGTGTAGGTTTCCACCCCTTCCGGAGCCTTCTCCAGCAAGCGTTCCATATTGGTGTAGAGCACTTGCGAGTCGCCCTTCGAATGGATGAAGAGGGCCGGTCTTTCACCAAGTTTCTCTATCGAACGGATGGGTTTCATCGCCCATTCGTCGCCGAACTTCAGGTACGACACCAAGTCGACAAAAGGCGACAAGGCCGATGCCACCCCCGATGGCACCATGGCACCTATATTGTCCTTAAAGGCCTCTTCCCACGACGAGAAGGCCGAGAGGCTTATCAGCGCATCTATTTCAGGGTTATTCCCTATGGCATTGATGGCCACGGCACCGCCCATCGATACCCCCATCACCACTACCGGCACGTCCCGATAGATTTCCTTGCTCTTTACATAAGCCACGGCGGCATCTACCTCCCTGTACTCCTTGTAGGCCGCACAGATGCAGTCTCCCCCACTCAGTCCGTGTGCCCGCATATCTATCAACAAGGAGGCTATCCCCTTCTGTCCGAACATCTTGGCATGGCCGAAGTAGGCCGTTACCGAGGGATTGTGGATACCCGAGAGGCATAACACCACCGCCTTGGGCACGGTGTCAGCCGGTACTTCTATCACCGATATGTCCACCCCATCGGATGTTTTCAGCAGCATCGAGTCGGCTTTTTCCAGCCCGAACTCACCGGCTCCATACACCCGTGTGTACTCCACCCGTTGGTCGAGCAACTGCCCCATCACCACATAAGGCAAGGCTATGCCTATTACTACCACCAGGAGTATCCCCCCTGTCCACATTGCAATTCTTGTACTTTTCTTCATATTCATTTCTATTTCAGTTATTTAAGTTTCGCAAGCTCAACTTTCAGGAGATAAAGGAGTTAAAGGGAGTTATCGCTTCGCTCGTCCTTCGGACAGGGAGTTAAAGGCCAAATGTTTTACCTTGTGTAAACATCCGTCTAAGCTATCGGCTTTATCTCCTTAGGCTCAAAGAGCCGATAACTCCCTTTAACTCCTTTTACTCCCCAGCAAGTTGCTACTTGCG
>CAZFDP010000098.1:0-6611 GCA_964518185.1 uncultured Phocaeicola sp.
TTGAAACCAGAGCCGGACATAACTTACGCCTCGAAACTAATACGGCCATTTATAGATAGGAAACGGTCGTTTTCTTGTCTGTAAATGGTCGTTTTCTTACTCGTAACTCGTCGAGTTGTAATAGGTATAGGTTCATGGGTGAGTATAATTCCTTTTTTCCCTTTCCTTATTCCTTCAGTAACACTTCCTTGATGGCCCGGCGGAAAGTATTCTTGTCGGCTGCTCCCACAATGATTTGCGGTTGTCCTTGGGTAGGGATAAAGATAATGGTAGGCATGGATTGTATACCCATAGCAGCAGCCAATTCTCTTTGCTTGTCTACATCAACCTTGAATACATAGATACTATCCTTATATTCTTTAGCCAAATCTTTGAGGCTGGGAGCTATCATACGACAAGGTGCGCACCATGTAGCATAGAAATCGATGATACAAGGTTTGTCTCCTTTATAGGACCATTCGGCAGCATTGTTATGCTTGTAATCGAATACACGGGTAAGAAACATCAGTTCGTCCATTTCGATTACGTAATCTTCCTTCTTGTCGTTTTGTGCAAAAAGAGGAAAGAAAAGGATTAAAGTCAATAATAGGATGGTTATTCTTTTCATGTTTACTCATATTGTTGCAAGAGTTGGGTGAGTTGGCTGGTGCGCATTACACCACTTTGTCGCCATAACATCTTGCCGTTCTTGAATATCATTAGGGTGGGCACTGACTGAATCTGAAAACTGTTGGCAAGCGATTCGTGCTTGTCTACGTCTATCTGAATGATTCGGATGGAGTCACCCATTATTTTCTTTACTTCTTCGATTACCGGTTTCATCATCCGGCAGGGGCCGCACCATTCGGCATAGAAGTCTACCAATACGGGGTGCGGTTGGTTTATCATTTCATTGAAGTTGTCCATCATATTCCTTTCGTTTTAAAGTTTATGTATATAAAACAACGGGTTGATGGCTTTTGTTTGGTAACGGATGATGAAAAAGGGTGTCGTAGAGACACCCTTTAATAATTGTATGTTTTCTTGTTTACTTAGCTGACGGAGTGTAACGTGCGTTCAAGCCTTCAACGATTTCGTTGGTAATGTTATAAGCCGGATTGGCATATAACAAATTGTCGAAACCGGTATTGCTGATAATCAAATCGTATCCCTTGTCTTGATTGTAGATTTTCAGGAATGAGTTGATTGAGTCGCGCAACTGAAGGCTGTTCTTTTGATTTTCGATAGCCAATTCTTCTGTCAATCTTTGTTGCAGGTTTTGCAATTCTTGTTGCTGCTTTACCAAACGGGCTTGTTCTTGTTCGGCACGTTCACGGCTTACGAAACCATTGTTCTCGATTTTACGTTGGAATTCTTGTGCTTCCTTTTCCAACTTCTTGCCCTTTTCGTTCAATGTAGTGCGGATGTTTTCTTCCTTCTTTATCATTTGTTCGTTAAGGTCATTCCAAAAATTGTACTTAGTGAGCAGAGAATCGATTTCCACATATGCAATCTTCATGTTTGAAGAGCCGGCAGTACCTGTTGCAGGAGCCGATTGAGTAGCGGCACCATTATTGTTTGCACATTGTGTGAAGCCAAATACGATTGCCAACGCCAAGAATCCTTTAAGGATGAAATTTGTTTTTTTCATAATCTTTTTATGTTATTACTTTTGTTAATTATTTGCTCCCTTTTTATGCTTTTCCCTTTCTGCTATACGATGCGGATTCTCCTTACGGGCTTCGCGGTCTTGAGATTGTATACAACCGATGCCTCGTTTCCGCATTTCTTTGTTTCCGCTGACGTGTGTATTGGGAAATTTCCTCTTGAAAAGGATGCCGATACACAATAAAAGCATACAAATTGCAACAATTAACGCGGTTAAGTAGATAGTTTCAAGCATTCTTATTAAATTTGTGGTGCAAATATAGAGTATTTTTTGCATAATACAACAAGTAAATAACGAAAAACGTCTTTACGTTTTATAAAAATGTGAATAATTATATGGAAAACATCGAATTGAAGCCGGCATCGGTATTTCATTATTTTGCCGAAGTGTGTAAAGTGCCTCGTCCTTCCAAGAAGGAGGAGAAAATTAGAGCGTATCTGTTGGAATTCGCCAAGGAACATCAGTTGGAAGTGAAAACGGACAAAGCTGGTAATGTGTTGATTAAGAAACCGGCTACCGCAGGAAAAGAGAATCTGAAAACGGTAATTCTTCAGTCGCACATCGATATGGTATGTGAGAAGAATAGCGATGTGGAGCATGATTTTCTGAATGATCCTATCGTTACATATGTAGATGGTGAATGGCTCAAGGCTAAGGGTACTACTTTGGGAGCCGACAATGGTATTGGCATCGCCACTCAATTGGCGGTTTTGGCAGACAAGGATATCGAACATGGACCTATAGAATGTCTGTTTACCGTAGACGAAGAAACAGGGTTGACTGGGGCCTTTGCCTTGGAAGAAGGCTTTATGGATGGGGATATCCTGATTAATCTTGATTCGGAAGACGAAGGTGAACTCTTTATCGGTTGTGCCGGTGGAGCTAATACCATGGCCGAATTTGCATATCAGCCTATTGAAGCACCTCAGGATTATTTCTTCTTTAATGTAGCCATTAAGGGATTGACAGGTGGACATTCGGGTGATGACATTAACAAGAATCGTGCAAATGCCAACAAGCTCTTGAATCGTTTCCTTACTCAGTTACAAGACAAATATGATTTCTATCTTTGCCGGATAGACGGAGGTAATTTGCATAATGCCATCCCACGTGAAGCGCATGCGCTTTGTGCAGTTCCTATGAAAGATAAAGAACATGTACGTATTGACATGAATGTATATACAGCTGAGATTGAGAATGAATTCAGCGTAACCGAGCCGAATCTTCGTACTGAACTTTCATCGGAAAGTGCTTGTGCCGAAGCCATCGACCGACAAACCGTCAAGTGCTTGTTGAAGTCGGTGTATGCCGTACATAATGGGGTATACGCTTGGAGTCAGGATATGGAAGGATTGGTAGAAACATCTTCAAATTTGGCTTCCATCAAGATGACAGACGGTAAAATCAAGGTGGTGACCAGTCAGCGAAGCTCCATATTGTCATCACGTAAGGATATGTCTGAAATGATTCGTTCGGCTTTTGAATTGGGTGGTGCTATTGTTACAACGGGCGATGGTTACCCTGGATGGAAGCCTAACCCTTCTTCACCCATCTTGAAGGTGGCTATCGAAAGTTATCAACGGTTGTTTGGGGTAGAGCCGAAAGTGAAAGCCATTCATGCCGGATTGGAATGTGGTTTGTTCCTTGAAAAGTATCCTCATCTTGATATGTTTTCTACAGGACCTACTTTGCGTGGTGTACATTCGCCCGACGAACGTATGCTGATTCCTACCGTGGACAAGTTCTGGCAACATTTGTTGGACGTATTGGTACATGTGCCGGTTAAATAAATACATATTATTATTACTCTTGTGCCATACGTTTGGAAGCGTATGCGCACAAGAGTCTTTTCGTGTCATGTTCTATAATGTGGAAAATCTTTTTGATACGAAAGATGATTCATTAAAAAACGATAATGAGTTTTTACCCGATGCTATAAGGAAGTGGAATTTTTATCGTTATAAAGACAAACTCAATAAAATAGCACGCGTTATCATTGCTTCTGGTGGAACGAATGTCCCCGATTTGGTAGGATTATGCGAAGTGGAGAATGATACTTGTATGCGCGATTTGATAAAGTATTCTCCCTTACGTGAAGCTGGTTATCGGTATGTAATGACTGACTCGCCGGATGAAAGAGGTATTGATGTTGCTTTGTTATATCAACGGGGTAGTTTCAAACTGATAGGTACTCAATGTGTTTCAGTGCCTATAGAACAATTGAAGAAATCGCCTACTCGCAACATTCTTCATGTAACAGGACAAGTAATATCGGGTGACACGCTCGACGTAGTGGTGTGCCACATGCCCTCACGCTCAGGAGGTGAGAAAAGAAGTGAACCGTATCGGTTGTTTGCTTCAAATATTTTACAGAATCTGGTCGATTCGTTGATGAATGTCCGTCAGCATCCCTATGTAGTTGTTATGGGCGATTTTAATGATTCCCCCGAGAGTCGTTCGGTGGTACAGTTATGTGAAAAGGGCTTACAGAATCTGATGACCAATCTGTCGGAGGGTACTCATCGTTATCGGGGACAATGGGAGATACTCGACCAAATGCTTGTATCGGGAAGTATGTTACATTCTCAAGGTCGAATTTGTGTTTCTAAAGGACAAGCGTCTGTTCTCCGATTTCCTTTCTTATTGGAAGAAGATGACAAGTATGGAGGTGACAAACCTTTCCGTACATATAATGGTATGAAATACCAAGGAGGATATAGCGACCATTTGCCTATAATGATGGAACTGACAATTGATACCCCTTATTGAATAATATGTATTATTCGTGATGGTAGGGGTTGTTGTTCAGTATTGTCATAGCTCTATATAGCTGTTCTACAAAAATCAGCCGAATCATCTGATGCGAGAAAGTCATCTTTGAGAGTGAAATTTTTTCTTGTGCCGTTTCATATACTTTGGGCGCAAATCCGTAGGGACCTCCTATAATGAATACCAATCGTTTATTTACGGTATGCATTTTCCGTTCTACCCAATCGGCAAATTCTATGGAGCGAAATTCTTTGCCATGTTCGTCCAGTAACACCACTACATCACCTGGTTGTAATGCTTTCAGAATAAGCTCACCTTCCTTTTCCTTTTGTTGCTCCATACTCAGGCTTTTGGTGTTTTTCAATTCGGGAATTACTTCCATATCGAAAGAAATGAAGTGCTTGGTACGTGCCACATAATCGTCTATGGCGGTTACATAATGCTTCTCTACGGTACGTCCTACTACTAACAATATAAATTTCATAACCTTCTTGTTGATTTGTTTTGCAAAAATACGGAAAAAAACTATCTTTGCCTATTGAAATATAAAAAAACAACGATAATGGATGAAAAGATTGTAAAAGACTTGATTGACAGATTGATTGATTTATCATTTGCTGAAGATATAGGCGATGGCGACCATACTACTTTGTCGAGTATCCCTGCCGATGCTATGGGCAAGAGCAGGCTCCTTATCAAGGAAGAAGGTATTTTGGCTGGTATAGAAATAGCGAAGATGGTATTCCATCGTTTCGATCCTGCCATGAAAGTCGAAGTGTTTCTGGAAGATGGTACTCATGTAAAACCTGGTGATGTAGCCATGGTGGTAGAAGGTAAGATTCAATCTTTGTTACAAACAGAGCGCTTGATGCTGAATATCATGCAACGTATGAGTGGTATTGCCACTATGACCAATCGTTATGTGAAGAAAATTGAAGGTACAAAAACTCGTGTGCTTGATACACGTAAAACGACTCCAGGTATGCGTATCCTCGAAAAAATGGCCGTAAAGATTGGTGGGGGCGAGAACCATAGAATCGGGTTGTTTGATATGATTCTGTTAAAAGATAATCATGTGGATTTCTCGGGTGGTATTCATAATGCGGTAACACGTGCCAAGGAGTATTGTAAAGCGAAAGGAAAAGATTTGAAGATAGAACTGGAAGTTCGTAACTTTGATGAATTACAACAAGCTTTGGATGAAGGTGTTGATAGAATCATGTTTGACAACTTTACTCCGGAAGATACCAAAAAGGCCGTAGAAATTGTGGCAGGACGTTGTGAAACAGAATCATCCGGTGGCATTACTTACGAAACAATGTTGCCTTATGCACAAGCAGGTGTAGACTTTATTTCATTCGGTGCACTTACCCATTCGGTAAAGGGTATGGATATGAGTTTTAAAGCTTGTTGATAGCCTTTAGTAGTAAAATAAAAGGGGAGTTGTTCGTTTTTTCTTGATTGAATAACTTCTAATTCGTAATTTTGTATAAATGTGAGTTTAAAATGAAAAAGTTAGTTTGTATTATTACGTTGTTTTGTGCTATTTCAATCAATGCAGGAGCACAAGATTTGAAATCAATTCTTTCAGGGATAGCAAAAACGGTAGTGGGGGATAATGCCACTTCGGCTGCATCTGTTGTTGGTACCTGGAAGTACGTGGGGCCTGCATGTGAGTTTGATAGTGAGAATTTGTTGGCAAGTGCCGGAGGTGAAGTGGTTTCCGCCAAAGTGGAGGAGGAATTAGAAAAAATACTTTCCAAGGTAGGTATCAATACCATTCAATACACATTTAATGAAGATAGTACTTGCTCCTATATGATAAAGAATAAAACCACTAATGGTACTTATACATTCGATGAAGAATCCAAAACCATTACTATCAAGACCGGTAAATTGGGTATTTCTACAACTGCTCATGTGGTAACTCTTGGAAGTAATATGAGTTTTGTTTATGATGCTGATAAATTAATGAGTGTATTGAAGACTATAACCAATGCTGCTTCTAAAGTTAATTCAACAGCATCTACTATCAGTAGTCTTGCATCTTCTTTTGATGGGATGAAACTAGGTTTTGAATTACAAAAGCAATAATAATTGATACTATAAAAAAGGTGGATGTACATTTCGATACACCCACCTTTTAGTAACGTGTAAAAAATAAGTTGCATCAGTTTAGTAGTGTCATCCTGAA
>CAZFDP010000099.1:0-6556 GCA_964518185.1 uncultured Phocaeicola sp.
ATGCTACCCCCGGCCAACAAGTAGCTTCGAATACAAACATTGCCGAAATCAAGGTGCTCGACCAGTTCAAGATTCATGCCCAGCTGAGCGAATACTACATCGACCGCATTACCACCGGCCTTCCCGCCACGGTAAACTATCAGGGCAAACGCTATCCGCTGAAGATTACCAAAGTGGTTCCCGAAGTGAAAGACCGCATGTTCGATATAGACTTGGTGTTTACCGGCGAAATGCCCGAGAATGTACGTGTGGGCAAGAGCTTCCGTGTACAGATAGAATTGGGACAACCCGAACAAGCTATCGTCATGCCACGAGGTAACTTCTACCAAGCCACCGGCGGACAATGGGTTTATAAGTTGAACGAATCGGGCGACAAAGCCGTAAAAGTACCGCTTGTTATCGGTCGTCAGAACCCCCAGCAATACGAAATTACCGAAGGCTTGAAGCCCGGTGATAAAGTCATAGTTACCGGATACGACACCTTTGGAGAAGCCGAAGAATTGATATTGAAATAAAACAATTAATAACACCCACCACAGATTACACAGATGAACACAGATTTTTTAATCTTTTTATCAAAAAATATATTTAACATTATCTGTGATAATCTGTGTAATCCGTGGTGAATATAAATATATCACATGAAAACATTACAATACGCCGTCCGCTTCCTGTTGCGAAGCCGTTCGTACACCATCATTAACCTGTTGGGCCTGGCATTCAGTTTGGCTTGTAGCATCATTCTGTTACGGTACATCAACCGCGAAACCTCGGTGGACACCCATTGCGTGGATAGGGAACGGGTGATTGTCCCGATGCGAGGAATCAATGGAAATGTAAATATTTCCACAACTTATTTTTGTGATACCCTATATATCCCCGAAACAAAAATAATAAACCGTACCGAGTTGACCTTGTATGAAGAAAGGCCGATACAATACAATGAACAGCAATATAATTTGAATATAGCATTGGTCGATAATAATTTCTTGCAAATGTTCCGCTATCCGTTGGTAGAAGGAAGCTTGGAGCTTTCCAATCCGCACCAAGCTATCATTACACAAGAATATGCCAAACGTATGTTCGGTAAAGAAAGTCCTGTAGGTAAAGTGTTGGTTTATGAAAATTCCAAGATAGTGGGTAACCAGCGGAGTTATGAAAATGTAAACATTACAATCAGTGGAGTTATCAAGCAACCGGTTTGCAAGACAACGCTAAACTTTGACATTCTGTTATCCAAAGAATTAGAAGAAGATGCACAAGGATCAATAGAATTTATCCAAGTGCTCCCTGGTGTAGATTTAGAAGCCGTCAATAAGGTAAGCAATGTGTTACGAAGATTCAAACTTCAATCGGGAGCCTATTCTTCCATCCGACAAAGTTATGAATTCATCAGTTTGAAAGATTTCTATTTCAACCGCCCCAATAATCTGACTCAAGAGGTATTCTTTACCTTCGGTAGTTCGGATTATCTGAACATCCTGTTCATTGTGGCCGTGCTGCTTCTGTTTGTAGGTATAATGAACTTCATCAACCTTTACATGGTGTATATGATGAAGCGCCAGAAGGAATACGGCATCAAGAAAGTATACGGTTTGCAAAAGTGGCCGTTGTTTGTACAAATATGGTCAGAAAATGTATTGTTGGCCTTCTGGGCATTGATGGTGGCATGGCTCATTATCGAAATCACCCAAATACCGATAGCCCGCCTATTGGGAACAGAAATGGCCTATAGCCCGTTCGACCTCCAGCTCTCGCTCGGCTTCCTGTTGGTTTTGCCGTTGATAACCTCTATCTATCCATACATCCGTTACCAGTACATGTCGCCCATTACTTCCATGCGCTCCATTGTAACCAACCGCCAGTCGGTAGTTACCCGCATGTTGTTTTTAGGGGTGCAATACACCGTAACATTTGTACTCATGGTGTTCTCGCTTTATCTGAACAAGCACTTCCGGTTTATGCTGAATACCCCTCCCGGATTCCGTACTGAAAGGATACTCGAGGCCGATTTGAATCCAAACAAAGCTTTCTTAGGCTATGCAAGCGATTGGGAATCCAAATTCAAAATGGAACATTTGCTTCAACAGAGAGTAAATGAATGTCCGGACATTGAAATGTGGATGAAAGGCAATAGCCTTATCAAGGGACGTGCCTTTCAAAACACTTTCTATAATGATAAGGAAGAGGCGACTCAAATGGAACGAATGTTTATCAATACTTCTTTCCTGAAGATGTACGATATAAAGATAGTGGCCGGAACACTTCCCGATTCGATTGATTCTTTTGGTGGTGGTGTGGTTCTGTTAAATCAATCGGCCATGAAAGTTTTAGGCTATACGCGGATAGAAGATGCCTTTATCCGTTCGGATTCACCATGGAGCAATTCCATAGACAAGAATGGAGCCAAAATAGAATATGGCGCATCGCTCGTACCGGTTACAGCTGTTATCAATGATTATTACCCCGGCCATCTTACCCAAGGTGTCAAGCCTATGGCCTTTATCCTGAACAAAGTGGGTGGATATAGTACCGGAGATTATCAAATCCAAGTAAAGGAAGGCAAGGAGCAGGCCGTACTTCAATATCTGAAGGATATCGTTCGCGAAGTCTACGATACCGAAGAATTTGAATACAAGTGGATGGACGAGCAAGTAGCCAAAATCTATGATGAAGACCGCCGAGTAGCCACCATCTACACCGTCTTTGCCTTGATAGCCATTGGTGTATCATGCTTGGGCTTGTTCGGCATCTCACTCTTCGACATCCGTCAGCGTTATCGCGAAATAGGTATCCGCAAGGTGAACGGTGCCGGCATGAAGGACTTGTACAAGCTACTCTTCCGCAAATACTTCATGGTGTTAGGAGTGTCTTTCATCATCGCCATACCATTGGCCTGGTACATCATCCATTCCTATACCGACGCATACGTAGTGAAGGCCCCGATGGGCATCGGTATTTTTGTGATAGCCTTATTGGTGGTAGTCTTTATCTCCGTCGGCACTCTTTGGTGGCAGATACGAAAGGCGGCCAATATCAACCCGTCGTTAGTCATGAAAAGAGAATAATTACCCACCACAGATTACACAGATGAACACAGATTTTTTAATCTTTTTATCAAAAAATATATTTAACATTATCTGTGATAATCTGTGTAATCCGTGGTGAATTAAAGCCAAAAGAAGAATTAAGAATAAATCAAACTATTAATAACCATTTAAAATTTTACAATTATGATCAAGACTCAAAACTTGCAGAAGATTTTTAGAACAGAAGAAGTGGAAACATGGGCGTTGAACGACGTTACATTGGAAATCAAGGAAGGCGAATTCGTAGCCATCATGGGACCTTCGGGTTGTGGTAAATCAACTTTGCTGAACATCCTCGGCCTGCTCGACAACCCTTCCAACGGTACCTACACACTGAATGGCACCGAAGTTTCGAAAATGACCGAAGCCGAACGCACCAACTTGCGTAAGGGAGTCATCGGCTTTGTATTCCAAAGCTTCAACCTCATCGACGAACTGAATGTGTACGAAAACATCGAACTTCCCTTGCTCTACATGGGTGTGCCGGCTGCCGAACGCAAGCGTAGGGTAGAAGAAGCCATGGAACGCATGGCCATTGCCCACCGTGTAAAGCACTTCCCGCAACAGCTCTCGGGTGGTCAGCAACAACGTGTGGCCATTGCCCGTGCCGTAGTGGCCAACCCCAAGATTATCTTGGCCGACGAACCTACCGGTAACCTCGACTCAAAAAACGGACGCGAAGTGATGGAACTCCTCACCCAACTGAACAAGGAAGGTACTACCGTAGTAATGGTAACCCACTCCCAGCACGATGCCGGTTATGCCAGCCGTACCATCAACCTGTTCGACGGTAGCGTGGTGAACGAAGTGCGGATGTAAAAAAGGCACTTTTCGACACTTAAATTAATTTGTAGCCTCTGAACATATCATTCCGAGGAATACTTCCCCTTGTCATTCCAAGGTCCCCTCCTCTTGTCATCCTGAGCGTTAGCGAAGGATCTGAAGACATAAACGTGGATGTAAACAGATCCTTCACTCCGTTCAGGATGACAAAAAGAAGGATGACAAAAGTGAAGAAGAATAGAAGAAAAGATAAATCATAAATCAGAAATCAGAAATGTTAATCCATTACATCATTACAGCTTTCCGCTGCATCTGGAAATACAAGACGCAAAACCTCATTTCGGTGTTGGGGTTATCAGTAGCATTGTTTTGCTTCAGCATCTGTCTGTACATTAGTCGTTACATTTATAGTACAGACAAATGCTTTGAACAACGCGACCGCATTGTGCAGCTCACAACACAAGATTTTGAGACCGGAAGAGTGAGTGGCTACACCGTGTGCGACTTCTCCGAAGACCTGAAGAAACTTTCCATATCGGGGATAGAAACCTATGTCTATACCAATTATGTAGAGAACCGTCCTTACAACATCGAAGTGGCTGAAGGAAAAACGTTGCCTTACACATTGGCGGTTATGGAAACCGATTCGGCCTATCAGCGGGTATTCACTCCGAAGGTGTTGTACGGCTCTTGGCAACAGGCTGCTCATGCCCCCAATTCTGTCTTGCTCTCAGAATCGATGGCCAAACGCATCTTCGGCAATGCTGCAGAAGCTGTAGGTAAGCAAATGGTATTGACAAGGCGGTTGAGAACATCGCCAGACACAACACCCCGTACCGGGGGTATAGCCTATACCATCCAAGGAGTAATGGAAGACTTGCCTAAAAACAACAGCCTGAACTTTTTGAAAAAGACAGATGCATGGGTATTGAACGATAGCGAAGGGCTTCTGAAAAGCGACATGAAACGTTCCACAGCCTCCGGAAACACCTATGCCTTATTAAGCGAAGGAATAGAGCCGGAAGCTTTCTGCCGTGAACTCAATGCACGTAAGTTAGAAGGAAGTTATTTCAGAACAAAGGAACAGATTGTGGCATTTCCTTTCAGTGAACTGTTCTGGAAGGGAGAAAGAGCTTATGCTCCCTATTTTGCACTCACTACTTTGATAGCCGGTGTATTGATGTTAATGGTAGGCATGCTCAACTTCTTCCACTTCCTGACAGGTTCGTTTGTAACCCGCATCCGCGAATACAGTTTACGGAGGGTAAACGGTGCACGTGCATGGCAATTGTGGTTGATGCTCTTTGTACAGTCACTCTTGTTACTCCTTTTATCAGGTCTGTTCACCATGATGCTGATGGAACTGACCGCTCCTTTCCTGTCGTTTGACTTGCTCGTCTTCTCGATGTTCATTGAACGCAACGTCATGATGGGACAAGCCGGAGGTTATCTGCTTGGGCTGATGGTTTGTTGCATGATTGCCGCTGCCCTGGTGGTTTGGAAAGTACAGCGCATCAGCATCCAGCGTGGATTGTTTGGAGGTGGTGGTGTGTATGGCAAACATCGGGTGCGCAATGTGTTGTTAGGTGTCCAACTCTTTATTTGCTGGATATTCGTATCGCTCACCCTTATGCTTTATCTGCAATCGCAAAAGTCGGCCAACACCATCCTCAATACACTTTCCATAGAAGAGAAAGAAAACATCTATAGCATCCCGATGATAGAATATACCTTCCTCAGCGAGGAAGAACGCATGAGCCTGATAGCCGAATTGGGTAAAGTACCGGGGGTAAAAGCATTGCTTCCTTCAGAAAGCGGCTACATATCAGGAACGATAGGATCTCATATATTTACCCAACCAGTCAAAAAGAGTGAATACGGGAAAAATGTAACGGTTATGTATATAGCTCCCAACTTCTTCGAATTCATGAATATCCCGCTACTGACCGGCGTGTTGCCAAAGAACGAGAACGAAATCATTATCACCAAAGGGTTCGAAGAAATGATGGAAAAAGAAATGTTAGGACAAATGTTGTATGATTATGACCTGAAAGGATTTACGATAACTGCCATTTGCCCAACAGTCCGAAAATCTATAGACAAGAAGTCGGAATACTTCAATGAAGATATCTGTGTCATCTATCCGTTGGAAGAAAACAGCATTTATCATTGTTACATAAAATGCGAGCCGGGCCGTAAGAAACAAGTAGCCGAAGGATTGATGAAGGTGCTCCGCAAACGCTTGCCCGAAAGCATTGACATCCGCTTACAAACCTTGATGGACGACATCCGCCAGAAGCAAGCCATGGAGTTTGAATTGCGGGGCATAGTGGGATTCTTCTCCATCGTTTCCTTACTGATTGTGCTGTTGGGTGTCTATGCTGCCATTACCCTCGATACAGAATACCGCCGCAAGGAGATGGCCATCCGCAAGGTGAACGGGGCAGGTGTGAAGGATATCACGCTTATCTTTGCCCGTCTGTACATCTGGTTGTTGGTGGTTACGGCCATATTGGCTTTCCCTATCGTGATGTTTGTCATCCAAAGTTACAGCTCATTATATGATGTATTTGCCGATACCGGTATAGGATTCTATGTAAGCATTTTCGTGGGTATTACATTGGTTATAGCCCTTACGGTTGGCTTCCGCATTTACCTGATAACGAAAGTGAATCCGGCAGAGA